>NZ_AQQV01000014.1 GCF_002088235.1 Oceanococcus atlanticus | reverse complement strand
ATCCTCCTTTAGCGAAACCCCTCAGGTGTTACACAGTTGCTGACGGCGCACAGATGACACAAAGCCGAATCGAAAGCGAGTTGAAGAGCTTGCTCAACGCATGTCTGCTGAGATGACGTTGGGAACATTTGATTACGCAAAGTACTTTCCAAATAGCCCCCGCGCATCGACGTTTGAGCGTATTGATCAAGGACGATCTGCCGATATTCCTTTGTTCTCCGAGTTCGCACCTAAGTGGATTGAGGCCAATGAGCCTCGGTGGCGTATAGCGACTCAGCAGACCAACAGAGGCACGGTGACAAGGCATTTGCTCCCCGCATTCGGAGGCAAAATGCTGGATCAAATTTCGAAGGCTGATGTTCTGGATTTCCGAGCGGCGCTCTCCAAGGTGCCGGGCCGGAATGGGAATGCCACGCTGTCCGCAAAGACCATCAATCACACGCTCAGCGTCCTGTCGATGATTATGGTTGAGGCCAATGATCGCTATGGGTGTGGCAACCCAGTAGAAGGTATCAAGCGACTTCGACAAGACCGGCCGGACATAGAACCATTCTCATTGGATGAGGTGATGGCAATCATCAACGGTGTGCGAGCGGATTACCGAAATTATTTCTTAGTGCGCTTCTTCACTGGCATGCGAACGGCTGAGGTCCACGGGCTGAAATGGCGCTTTGTCGACTTTGAGCGCAAGCAAATCCTGGTCCGCGAGTCGTTCCACCATGGTCGAGAGGAAAAGCTTAAAACGGCTGGCTCAATGCGTGAGGTCGATATGTCCACCGTTGTCTTCGATGCGTTGACGGCGCAAGCGACCCGAACGCGCAGTTCTAGCCCATACGTGTTCTGCACCAGGGCAGGGACACCGTTGGACACAAAAAATGTAACGGACCGTGTGTGGTACCCGCTATTGAACTATCTCGGACTCCGACGAAGGCGCCCGTATCAGTGTCGGCATACCGCCGCGACGCTCTGGCTCGCTGCTGGTGAGAATCCAGAATGGATCGCCCGACAGCTTGGACATGTCGATACACAGATGTTGTTTCGTGTGTATTCGAGATACGTGCCGAATCTCACACGAACAGATGGAAGTGCGTTTAACCAGTTGTTGAACGCCAGGGTCGGGCAGCCGTTGAATTTTCATCCGAAAGATGACGGAGGTCCCAATGTGTAATCTAGATCAAAACGGCATGCGGTCTAACGGCTCCTCAATTTCTGAGGAGCGCAAAGTGCGTCGCAGAGCCGAGGCGTTGGCCCTGATGGCAGCTATTCCTCCAGGACGAGCTCTTGTGCCTTTTCTTACTGCCGATCCGGCTGTCAGCAACATTGAAGCGATTGCGTGTTGGATGCGTGGTTTGCCAGGCCATGAGACGTTGTCATTGGGGTTGCTGCATCAGGCTCTCATTAAGCGACTGGAATCAGCGCTGGAAACGTTCTGATCACTTGTGCGCCGTCAGCAACTGTGTAACACCTGAGGGGTTTCGCTAAAGGAGGATT
>NZ_AQQV01000013.1 GCF_002088235.1 Oceanococcus atlanticus | reverse complement strand
TGTCCGTCGTCAGATAACTTGAAACACCGGATGGTGATTCCTTCAGGAGGATTGGCCCACCTTGTGGGTCAGTTTACGCTGCCTGGGAAAGATGTTGCAGGCGGCGTTGTTGGATGGTCCGGCGCTTGATCTCGGCACGGCGTTTCAGGATCGCAGCACCGCGCCCGTTGTAGACGTCGGCCGGCGTCAGGTTCTTCAGGCTTTCGTGGTAGCGGCGGTGGTTGTAGTGCTCGACGAAATCGCCGATTGCACGTTCCAGATGACCAGGCAGGAAATAGTTTTCCAAAAGCACCCGATTCTTCATGGATTGGTGCCAGCGTTCGATCTTGCCCTGAGTCTGAGGATGCATCGGTGCGCCCCGCACATGCGTCATCCCGCGCTCATCCAGCCACTCGGCCAGGTCTTCCGAGATGTAGCTGCCGCCGTTGTCCGAAAGCAATCGCGGTCGGTGCTTGACCTGGATGCCGTCGAGCCGGCTGGCCGCCAATGCGTCGGTGATCGTGTCGGTGACGTCCCCGACCTTCATGGTCGTGCAGAGCCGCCAGGCAACGATGTACCGGCTGTAGTCGTCGATGATCGTGGACAGGTAGAACCAACCCCAGTTGATCACCTTGAGATAGGTGAAATCGGTCTGCCACATCTGGTTCGGCGCGGTTGTCTTCTCGTGGAATTCATCGGCAGCCTTGATCACGGTGAACGCTGGGCTGGTGATGAGGTCATGTGCCTTCAAAAGCCGGTAGACCGAGCTTTCCGAGACGAAATAACCCTTCTCGTCGATGAAGGTCGTGGCCAGTTCACGTGGGCTCAATTCCGGGCGATCCAGGGCCAGCTCGATGATCTCATCGCGCGTGACATCAGGGATGCGGTTCCATACCCGGCCAGGGCCGCCTCGGCGGTCCTGTAGGCCGTCGATGCCGTGGCGTTCGTAACGATCGCACCAGCGATAGAAGGTCGTGCGTGACACGCCGATCTTGGCCAGGACCTGTGACACCGGCAGGTGGGAATCTTCGACCAGCCGGATGATCTCGTGTTTGTCTTCTGCGGGGTAGCTCATTCGTGGTGCCCCCCATCCGCGATCAAGCTTTTTTTGAGCACGCGGGCTTCAAGCACGGACTCAGCCAGGGCCTCTTTGAGGCTGCTCATCTCGGCACGCAGCTGCTTGACCTCATCGCTGGTGGCCTCGCGTGCGGTGTCGCCAGCCAGACGCTTCTTACCGGCTTCGAGGAATTCCTTTGACCAGCTGTAGTACAGGCTCTCGACGATGCCTTCTCGACGGCACAGCTCGGCAATGCTGACTTCGCCACGCAGCCCTTCAAGGACAATGCGGATCTTCTCTTCCGGGGAATGCTTGCGCCGCGTCTTGCGCCGAATATCCCGGATCTGCTTCTCGGTGGTGGATTTGGACTTCGTTGTCATCGTTACTCCTTCGGGTGAAAACGATGGGCCAAATCCTCCTTTAGCGAAACCCCTCAGGTGTTACACAGTTGCTGACGGCGCACA
>NZ_AQQV01000012.1 GCF_002088235.1 Oceanococcus atlanticus | reverse complement strand
TCCTCCTGAAGGAATCACCATCCGGTGTTTCAAGTTATCTGACGACGGACACAAAGGCACGGTTCGCATGGGCGAGGGCGAAGCATTGGTGGTAGTAAGGTATTTTCTTGGGTATTACCTGTTCACTATGCTAATCGCGCTCGTGATTGCATTGGCAGGGGGAGGCGCTGTGATGAAAACCCTCAGCAACGGAGTTCTTCCGGTTCAAGGCGTGGGCTTTTGGGTGGCATCTTTCGGTTTTTGCGCGTTGTTAATATTTGGCTTATATGTTTGGCTCACGTGGCGTAGTGCAACGAAACAAGAGCTCAAGTTAAAAATCCAACGGGCGGTTGGTGCGTATGCCGCATAACAACACGTTGCAGGTGACATTTGACCCGCGGCCCATTTTTGCTGACGCAAAAACAGGCATCGCCTCAAATGCACCTGAACGTGGGCGTTAGAAGGCAAGCGAATAATTTTGTGTGTTGGCTTGGTTGCCAAGAACTTAGGTCATCACATCTTCAAGCTGCTGGCCCTTTCGTTGTCAGCCGTCGCCGGTTTGAAAAATTGTGGTTTCGTTTAAGCTGTGAACAAGGGAATGCTTCGTTTGGTTTTTGGGGAACGCGAGCGTTTGCTGCTGCTGAAGGGGCGTAAGGCTCGTTGGCGTGGGCTAGTCCCTTCGCTAGGCTTGTTTTCGGCAGCTTGTAAAGCTGTGCAGAGTTGTCACGTCAGATGGCACATTTAACATCTGAAATGGCAGTCGTCAGAAAGGGGAGAGGGAGTGTTTAGTTCGGCTGTTCTATCAAGCTTGGGCGTACGTGCTCGGGAGCCAGGTGCGTTCGTTTGGCTCGGTTCCAATCATTCGTTGGTAGCGAGTTCTTGCATCAGATGGCACATTTTGTATTTGAAATGGTGGCTATCAGAGAGGGGAGAGGCGATGTTTGGTTCGGCTGTTCTGCTGGGCTTGGGCTTAGGTGCTCGGAAGCCAGGTGCTTTCGTTTGGTTTGGTTCCAATCATTCGTTGGTAGCGAGTTCTTGGCTTCCCGCCGCAGCATCACAACTTGGTTTGTTAAGAGCCGTGGAGACTTGCCGTTCTAACAAGCTGTTGCAGGTGACGTTTGACCCGTTGCCCACTTTTGCTGCCGCAAAAGCAGGCACCGCCTCAAACGCACCTGAACCGCGGCGTTATGTTTCTCGAGGAGTAGGTGACCGTGGCTGAAGATGTACTCGACACACTTCTGTTTGTAGACACGAATGTATTGCTCGATTTCTACAGAATCAGAAAGACTGACATTAGCTTGAAGTACCTGGAACAGCTTGAGGCTTGCAGAGACCGACTGATTACGGGTTCACAAGTTGAGATGGAGTACAAAAAGAACCGCCAGCGGGTAATCGTAGAATCACTTACGAATTTTCGAACACCTGATTGGAGCAAGCTAACTGGACCAGCGCTTGTAGCGGATCTTCAAGCGATGAAAATGATCGAAAAGAAGAAAAAGGAAATTTCTGCTCAGAGAGTGAAAGTAGATGAGAGGATTCAGAAGGTGCTTGGTGATCCCATTTACTATGATCCCGTCTATCAATGCTTGCAGCGAATTTTCAAAAATGATTGTCCATACAACCTTTCCCGCACTAAGAAGGAACGTTTCACAATCCGCAATTTGGCACGGAAGCGCTTCACCTTAGGCTACCCCCCGCGAAAGCAGTCCGACACATCTATCGGAGATGCCGTAAATTGGGAATGGATAGTTCAGTGTTCGATCCAGAGCGGCAAACACATCGTGATCGTTACTCGAGATACCGACTATGGCGCGATTTACGAAGGTAAATCCTACTTAAACGATTGGTTGAGACAAGAGTTTTCGGAACGAGTCAGCAAGAGAAGAAAGATTGTCCTTACGGACAAATTGGCTCAGGGCTTAAAAATTGTTCACGCCGCAGTTTCCAAAGAAATGGAAGAAGAAGAGCGCCGCCTTATTGCCGAGCTAGTTGGAACCAGCGATGACGTGTCAGAAGACGAAACATAACAAATCGCTGCAGGTGACGTTTGACCCGCCACCCACTTTTGCTGCCGCAAAAGCGGGCGTCGCCTCAAACGCACCTGAGCTCAGGCGTTAGGTGTCGCTAGGGAGACTTCATGGCTACGGTGAGGGAATACTTCGATAAAGTGTTGGGTCATTGTTTGTCCCTTCAAAACACGCTACTGGCCAAATCTCAACGAGGCGAAGATATAGCTTCGCTGATCGCAAAAATTGTTCTTGATCTAGAAGGGAACGCAAAATACTGGTCTTTTTACATTCCGGCTTGTAGTTCGCCCTTCGAAGCTGTTGCTGGTCTGTTTGCGGTTAACGAAGTGCAAAATTGTTCTTTTGGGCCGCAATCTGATGGGCTAGTCGTGGAAACAGGGTTTGCAGACTATCCTGAGCGAGCTAGTTCAGTTGACCTAGTCTTTACTCGCAGAGTGTTGTTGTACTTTGAAGATATTCTCGACCAGCGGTGCCGCGATGAAATCAAATCGTTGGGACGAGAGAGAGGTTTGTTCGTGATAATTCGAGACGCTGAATATGCGGAGGCCAAATCTCGTATAGAAAAGCCGTTGGCGTTTATCTCCCACGATTCTCGTGATAAGGATGATTTGGCGAGACCCCTGGCCGTAGAGCTTTCAAAGAAGATGTGCCCAGTTTGGTACGACGAATATTCATTGCGAGTCGGTGCCAGCCTACGTCAAAGCATTGAGTCTGGCTTGAAAGAAACGCGGCATTGCATCGTCATCCTCTCACCGAATTTCTTTTCCAACGACGGTTGGGGGCGAGCCGAATTCGACTCTGTCTATACCCGAGAAATCATCGAAAGGGAAAACGTAATTTTGCCTATTTGGCACGGGGTTACGGTAAAGCAAGTTTACGAATATAGTCCAAGACTTGCCGACAAGTTTGGCCTTAGTTCGGAGCTTGGCGTCGAAGAACTAGCAAGACGCCTGGAAAGGGAGATCAGGAGTGGCGACACCTAACAACACGTTGCAGGCGACGTTTGACCCGCTGCCCACCTTTGCTATCGCAAAAGCGGCCATCGCCTCAAACGCACCTGAACGTGGGCGTTGGGCATCAAAAGGACATGATTGTGATTGATCGGGCGATCGGACTCATTGGAATTGCACTTGCACTGTTGACCTGGGCGGTGGGGTACTATTTCCCAACAGCGCCAGTTTGGGTTGCCTCGATTGGCTATGGTCTGGGTGTGCTCTTGCTGGGTGTTTCCTTGGGGCTAATTTCTGCGGGTGGTTTACGGCGGAAACGTCAAGTAAAGGATAAAGCTTCACTTAAATTGCATGTTTATGGCGATCATCGAACACCAGACCGCTTAAGTTACGACAACATATTTAGGTGGTACTACCTACAAACAGGAATCGATGGCATCGGCCCTAACGGACAGGGGCGAAAAAGAATCGCCTCCTTCAGCACCTTGTTTGTAACCTTCGAAGATGACGTAAAAATCCACACGCTCAAGGTGAGTTCTCCTGACATGCAGCTTCCTGTATACGAGGTTAAAGAATTCAATCAGCGGTACACCATCATTGTGTTCGCAGATGCTGTTCCGAAAGGCACGCTAGAAATTGTAGCGTCGAGAAGTTGAT
>NZ_AQQV01000011.1 GCF_002088235.1 Oceanococcus atlanticus | reverse complement strand
ATCCTCCTTTAGCGAAACCCCTCAGGTGTTACACAGTTGCTGACGGCGCACACCGGGAAGACATGCGTCAATCCCCGCATTTTCGAACTTACGGTGATCATGTGGACTTTTGTGACGCCGCAGAGTTACTCGATCTATTGTCAGGTAGATCTGGTACTCGTTCGGATGAGAAGGGGAGAAGTTCAAGCCTCAAGTCCGAAAGAAACCCAGATGTATTCAATTTAGTACGTCCGGCATCCCATTTCGCCAAGGTAGAGCATAGAAGAGGGGGGCTTACAAAAGCTCAAAGTAAGACGGCAAAAGCATCTGCTAGAAAATCCGCGAAAAACAGGAGAGGCCATTCTGAATACTATGCGATTAAATCACTTGTTTCGAGATTCCTCTTTCATCGAAAAAATGACCTTGTTGCATCAAGAATGGTAAGGATTAGGGGCGAGACTTTGTCTTACGGGGACCTTTTTAAGGGAGTGTACCATCAAGACGTAGAGCGCTTGCCGAATTCCAATCGCGTTTACTGGGGCCCAGCGTACTTTGACCGAACAAAGAATGATGACGGCTACAGGATTACCTTTGGTGAATACTTAATTTTAGACAGGCAGAATATCCGACCTACGGTTCTTGTGATGGACTCGGTTTTGGATCGCTACCCTGTTAAAAAGTTGATTTCTACACGCATTGAGGAAATCAGGCGCCAAAAGAGTCCCCGTGGATTTCTCTTTGCGCTGGGCACTCCAAAAGTTAGATTGTTTAAGGATAGAAGCTACGTGAATATCGCTATTGAGTCGCTAGATCACATAGACGTTCGTTATATAGACCTTTTTGATGAATTACGGAAGTAATTCGCATAACAAATCGCTGCAGGTGACGTTTGACCCGCCACCCACTTTTGCTGTCGCAAAAGCGGGCGTCGCCTCAAACGCGCCTGAGCTCAGGCGTTAGCCGTCATGGATACCGCCGATTTATTTGATGCCTTAGCGAGCACCACTTGGCGAGCTATTGGTCGAGCCTTTGATCGTCGAATTCAGATCGGTGAAGACGCGATTACTACTTACAACCTCATGACCATCGACGCCGCATCTCAAGGGAGAGCGGTTATAGTTGAAGACACCCGTGTCGTGGAACACATGAAGGGTTGTGATTGGGAATTCTGGATTGGAAGTGATCTTAGTGGATGGCGTCGTTACGCCATTCAGGCAAAGAGGATTTCCGTTTCAGATGGAAGGTATCAATCGCTTGGCCACAAAGTGCGGGGAGTGCCGCAGATTGACATTTTGGATCGCTATGCAGCCCACAACCGGGCTAAGCCTTTGTACTGCTTCTACAACTACGGTGAATCTCGCCCTATACGGTGGAACTGCAACCTGCCCAACTCGTATGAAATCCTCGGATGCTCGATAACGCCGTCGCATGTTGTTAGGACTGCGCTGAACACTAGAGGTGGGCGGTGTTTCGAATACATTCATTCACAGTCTGAGACGCTTCCGTGGAGTTGCCTAATTCGCTGTCCATTGAGCAATATCCCACCTCCGCCAGGTTCGCGCGCCATTGCCCACTTCTATGAACGCCTGCCTGACAACATTGCTCGTTTGCGCGAGGAGCGAGATCCTGAGGCTCTGATTGAGTTTGATCGGCCATCCTCTAACGAAAATGTGGGTCCGCCTCGCTGGGTAGGAGTGATTGATCGAGGTCCGCGCGATGACGGCTAACAAATCGCTGCAGGTGACGTTTGACCCGCCACCCACTTTTGCTGCCGCAAAAGCGGGCGTCGCCTCAAACGCACCTGAGCTCAGGCGTTAGCGTCCTTGGGGAATATTCAGATGGCGACAGAAGAACCTAAGGAAAACGAAGATTCGGACGATGACTTAACGGAATACCGGCAATGGTTGGTTGAGGCAGAGCAAAAGTCACAGGAGTCATTCGACAAAACTGTCCTGTCGCTCTCTGGTGGTGGGCTTGGGATTTCATTTGTATTCCTGAAAGATGTGATCGGCCCAGCACCAGTGGTTAGTCCGGCTCTCCTCCTCCTGGCATGGGTGTGTTGGGGGCTGAGTGCGTTCGCTGTATTACTATCATTCTTTTTGAGCCATCTAGCGCTTCGAAGGGCTATTCGCCAAGTTGATAGCGGCACTATTCGCTCAGAAAAGGCAGGTGGATTCCTTGCGAAGGCCACTGCATCATGTAATGCATCAGGTGCAGTGCTATTTTTTATTGGCGTTTGCTTCATAACTGCCTTCGCCGGTGCCAATTTAACGGACAAGGAGATAGCTGATGACGGAAGAGAGACAAAAGCAGCCCTCTCGAGACAAGCCCCCGCGATCGCCCGGGAAGTGGGAGACGCCGAGACCCGGCGACCGCACTTATAAGGACGGCCCCCTTAAACCAAATGAGGGGTACATTCCCGTTGATCCTCCGCCTCCAAGGCCCAAACGCGGCCGCTAACAACACGTTGGAGGTGACGTTTGACCCGTCGCTGACCTTTGCTGCCGCAAAGGCAGACGCCGCCTCAAACGCACCTCAACGTGGGCGTTAGGTGCCACGAGAGTTCAGCTATGCCTTGGGACGGAGTTCGCAAAATCATTTGGGCCAAAAACTTCGATGAGATGGAAATCATCGGCACGATGCATTTTAGCGTCGCAGTTCCTATCGAAGCGGATCCGGAGTTCAAGGCAATGATTTTGGCCGCAGGTGTCACGCATTCCGGCGGAAATAAGTCCATTGATTACACGTATCGCCGGCATCGTGATGAATTCTTAGAATGCTTCGATCCAGATAAAACTTGCCCAAGCGGTTGCATCAAGGAGCTTCTTCTACTGATCCGTGATCACGCCGTGAGTGTTGCAAAACGCCTGAGCAATTTAGAAATTCCAGAGGGGTTGCCATTTGGGCTATTTACCGGGGCAAATGCCCTTATTCGGTTACAAGCAACATTTCACGCGGCCGTACAGCTCTCGCTCAACGGGTTGGGAATTGAGTCAGAGGCGGTTATCCGTCAAGGTTTAGAGCAACTTGCATGGAGTTTGCGAGTTCTAGAAATTGACGATCCCGATGTATCACAAGGCATCGCTCCGAATACCTGCATTTCCCAATTTAAGTCTGTATTTCCTGGTGCTGGGTTTGTGTACGGCGCACTCAGTGACGCGGCCCATCTGGCACCTCGCACTCACAAGAGATTTCTTTCTTTTGTGGAAGATGGTGTGGAAGTGTCCATCCGGAACCCCAACGACTGTGCAAGTTCTGCATTGTTTTTGGTATTTTTATTGGATGCCTATATCTACGTTGCCCGGCAAGTTTCGCTGGCTGTTGGCTCAGAGTTGGAGACAGAGTTTGAGGGCTGTAAGAAACTGCTTTGTCAGTATCAAGATGTGCTGCCGAACCATGCCTTGGAATGGTTCGGGCGGTGGGGTGCAGGTGGCACCTAACAACACGTTGCAGGTGACGTTTGACCCGCTGCCCACTTTTGCTGCCGCAAAAGCGGCCATCGCCTCAAACGCACCTGAACGTGGGCGTTAGAAGGCAAGCAACAATTTATGTGTGTTGGCACTGATGCCAAGAACTCAGGTCATCACATCTTCAAGCTGTCGGCCCTTCCGTTTCGTGGCTGCCACGGGTTTGAAACATCCCGGTTTCGTTTAAGCTTGTGAACAAGGGAATGCTTCGTTTGGTTTTTGGGGGACGCGAGCGTTTGCTGTTGCTGAAGGGGCGTAAGGCTCGTTGGCGTGGGCTAGTCCCTTCGCTAGGCTTGTTTTCGGCAGCTTGTAAAGCTGTGCAGAGTTGTCACGTCAGATGGCACATTTAACATCTGAAATGGCAGCCGTCAGAAAGGGGAGAGGGAATGGTTAGTTCGGCTGTTCTATCAAGCTTGGGCGTACGTGCTCGGGAGCTAGGTGCTTTCGTTTGGCTCGGTTCCAATCATCCGTTGGTAGCGAGTTCTTGGCTTCCCGCCGCCGCATCACAATTTGGCTTGTTAAGAGCCGGTGAGGCTTGCCGTTCTAACAAGCTGTTGCAGGTGACGTTTGACCCGTTGCCCACTTTTGCTGCTGCAAAAGCAGGCACCGCCTCAAACGCACCTGAACCGCGGCGTTAGATTGCGCTAGAGATCATATGCCACTTCAAATGCCATCAGAATTCCTGTTTCCAACCGGTGCGCCCATTCCGTTGTCGGGTGCAGCTGTGGAAGAGTTTTTGTCCTATGCTCGCAAAGTCCATTCAGAACATGGTCGAAAACACATCTTCGAGGAGTTCAAACGTGCGTTCTCTCGAGTAGCTGGAGAGGCGTATTACCCAAGCTCCTGTGAAAGTTGGGCCGAATCTGATTTTTGTACCGCGGCGTATGCGGCGGCTGAACATGCTCCCGGTTTCATTCAGGCATATGCTGAAGCCTGCGAAGCGCTAGAAAATGGAGGCGCAGTTGTTCCCGCGCCGACGCTGATAAATCACATTCTTTCGGAACACAGTGTTCCATTTCGCATTGAAAACGGAGAGCTGGTCGCGTCGTCCAATTTCGTTGTGTGCGCCGTCAGCAACTGTGTAACACCTGAGGGGTTTCGCTAAAGGAGGAT
>NZ_AQQV01000010.1 GCF_002088235.1 Oceanococcus atlanticus | reverse complement strand
TCCTCCTGAAGGAATCACCATCCGGTGTTTCAAGTTATCTGACGACGGACACAGGTGCGTTTGAGGCGATGACCGTTTTTGCGGCAGCAAAAATGGGCAGCGGGTCAAACGTCACCTGCAACGTGTTGTTAGGCGGCAACGGCCCCATTTGATCCGCGCTGATAATCACCGGATTGACGAACTGCATCATTACCCGAACTCTCCCGGTAGGACTAGTTTTGCACCCGATAACCGCAGCGTTCGTTTAGCTCAGCTGTTTGAAAAAAATGTTCTTCGCCGTCTAGGGCAAACGATAAAGTTCCATCATTTGAAAACGTAACCGTAACCGGCTCCGAGCCGGCTGAACTCAATTCCAAACGGCCAGATTGGGGCACACCGGTAGTGCGCATATCTTCTAACGGTGCAGGCGTTTTAACACCCAATTGCCCATCGGCACATTCTGAATTTTCTGGGCTAGTCGTCTCCAAATAACCATCGATATGCATTTGAGAAGCTTGCAGCGCACTCTCATAAGTAATTTCTACTTCCAATCCCTCAGCATCAAATTCCCATGTCTTTGTCTCGCCTCTGAATTCCACCATGTCACGCTTAGAAATGTGTACTAACAACCTATGGCCAAAATTCGTTTCATCGATTAACAACTGGCCATCTAAGTCGTAGGTCAAGGTCTGTTCTTCTGGGAGGAAGGAGTCGTCATTGTGAATTTGCCAGCGCATCGCCTCGTAGTTCAAGCAACGGCCTACATCTGCTTGGCTTTCATTGAAACACGTTTCGCTAATAACACCATCCGAAAGATGATCCGAATAACCATCAACAAAGGTTTGTAAGCATTCAATATAGTCAGTGCGTTTTGCAGATTCGTCATACACGATCTCGCCACTTCTCTCGCAGTTCTCCCGGTACTCGCCTTCGGCGCTTCCGCCTCCCCAAGACGGCCGCGACGGCGCCGATTCTCGGTAGTAAGGCTCGGAAAAACGCAGAGTTGTGGCCACTGCATTCAGAACCTCATCGACAGAATTCAGTTGCGCAGGATTGCTGGATGTCCGATCGGAGCCACGAGCATCACTGTTGATGCTTTGACCTCCAGAACAAGCACCAATGGCGAGAGCCATCAAAAAGGCCGGAGCCTTTCTTAAACACAAAGCGAAACGCATCAACGATGCCTCCAAAAAATCAGAAAATTTTTGCTAATCATGCCTATCTGTCGCAGACCACGAAATACAAGCCGCAGTAGTTCCGCCATGCCCAAAACAAATGCACCGCATGCAAAGCGCACTAAGCAACTGGCTAGTAACGGATTCGCTCACACTTGCCGCCTAACGCCCACGTTCAGGTGTGTTTGAGGCGATGGCCGCTTTTGCGGCAGCAAAAGTGGGCAGCGGGTCAAACGTCACCTGCAACGTGTTGTTAGATTTCAGGCTACAGGACCTTAGGAGGGAGATAAATTGTGAACTCATTGATTTGTTCCAGCAGCACACTATGAGGGTATTGCTGCTCTTCTGAGCTGACAATACCACTACGCTCTAGCAACCCAAACGAGGCTGATTCCAGTTTCGCTGGAACCACCTGGAGCCTTTCATGCCACACGCGGTAGGTGCCTAACTTTCCATCGCGGCGATGATAAAACCCCGCAAGTGGATGGGTGAGAAATACGAGCGCTGTTTCTTCGTCAGGAAAGCCGTCAAACTTCCAGCCCGACTCCGCGGGCTGAGATAGATGCAGCTCGGCCGGAGCCCAATTCGCCGCCGTAGCCATGCGATATGAACTATATCGACCGGTCTGTTGATCAATGTCACAGTCAAAGCGAACCTTTCCCGAATACCACGGCAGGTTCCATAGAAAACGGGGAACTACAAGTGTCCAGGAATCCAAGGTCGTGCCCAAGAACCATACACACCGCTCCCCAGTGTTTGTATCAACAATGTAAATACGATAGTTGGTTTGCCCCATCCGAAACTTGGGAAATGGGAAAACCGCGGATGTGAAATCAACATCCACGAACGGAACGACCGAAATGAGCCCCTTTTCTGTCCCGGAAATCTCAACGGTGTCGAGTTTGAACCGATCAGGCAACAATCCTTCAAATCGTGTGGGATCTACTGCGTAAGTGATGATTGCAAAATGTTGAAGCTTGCATAGAACGTCAATCCCCGACGGCGCGGGACGTTTGTGCAGAAAATCTTGAAAGCGCAACCGGTTTTTCAAAACGTTTCCCCTGAAATCTAACGCCCACGTTCAGGTGCGTTTGAGGCGATGACCGCTTTTGCGGTAGCAAAAGTGGGCAGCGGGTCAAACGTCACCTGCAACGTGTTGTTAGGCATCGTCGGACTCAAGGCCTCGGGCTACGTCTCTCTTAAAATCCACGTATTCCTTCCATGCACTGCGGTTTGTAGAGTCCACATCGACTTCGATGTAGTCGTTCCGAATTACAGACAGAATTCTGTCAAGACTTATTCGCATTGACTTGGTCGCGGAAGCCATTTTCTCCCATGCCCGATCTTGTCGCTTTGTCCTTGGGCCGGCGCTAGGGTTGCCAAAAACGTAAGCTTCGCCAGAGCGCGTTGGGTGATACATCTCGCCGTGGCGGATCGTCTCATGAAACGCATCATGAAATTTGTCGAATTCATCGGCCAATGAAGAATCGTACAAGTGAAAAAGGCTGTTGGTTACAACTCCGTTAAACCCCTCCCAGAAATACAAAGTTCTGTCGGAGAGCATGTGCGGGCACTCCAACAAATGCTGGTCAATGGTAGGAAGGTGCAGCGATGAAAGGACCCAGCGAATGTTTTCTATGTCGCGCTTTCGCCTACGGGCTTCTGGGCTGACATCACCCGATGGCCTTTCTGGGTTGTCATCAAGTACCGCCTGGATTGCTACTTGCAACAACTTCTCCAACCTTTTGGCTTGTTTCGGCGTAGGTTGATCTGACGTTTTATATGTCGATGCGCGATGACGGTCGAAGTCGAATGGCAAGTCCTCTGGGAATTTTCCAACTGACTCGTTGAACAAAAGAATAATTCTCTGCCAGCCCAGTAATGCTGCAGCAAACCCCAGCTCAAAAACCACATTTGGATTTGGCACCTTACGTCCGCTAGTAACGCTGGAATTTATCGTTGTGATATCGCAAACGAAGACATCTGCTTCCTGAATTTTGGCAAGTATGGTTTGAGGAATATTGGGACTGCCGGAAACGTCACGCGTCGCCTCATCGATTGCAACGACTATTCCATCGTTTTGCGATTCGACGGTATTGGCCACCTTCCGAAGCTGTTGTCGAATGAATCCCCTGTTGGAAGCGTCCGGCAGGTCGGACTGCCAGGAATAGAAGATTGAGAGTTTGCGGGCTGATTCGGTCATATCTCTAGATGCCTAACGCCCACGTTCAGGTGCGTTTGAGGCGATGGCCGCTTTTGCGGTAGCAAAAGTGGGCAGCGGGTCAAACGTCGCCTGCAACGTGTTGTTAGGTGCGCACCGCACGCACTCTCCCCCAATGCAAAAAAGCTGATCCATACTCTTGGCGCTTCTCGAAACCGTCCTATTATTGCGGCGTAAATCTTACCTCGTTTAGTTATTGATGATTAACCTACCGCCTCGACCATTCAAGCAAATCGAAGTCGGAGATGACGACCCGTTCGTGGCGAATGCCTTAAGGCCCCGCAAACATTACGAACCGTGCTGGTGTGGATCAGCCAGAAAGTTCAAGAATTGTCACAGGGTCCGAGGAGACCTATCGCCAGTTGCGGCAGGCCAACTCCTTCATGAACAACGACGCATATTTTGGCAATCACGCGGATGCATGCACCCACTTGCTGGACCCAGCACGTGTAATGGACCTGTGATCGACGCCCACACCATTCAGCGCAAAGGACCGTTGGCAAAAATAGCTGACGAGACTGGGCACGTCATGTGCTTTGATACGTCTTCGTCTCCCGGGCGCGCCGAAATTTCTTCGCGCGGATGGAGAAAGGCATCAACTTTCCCGGGGTATTGTCAGAAGCACGATTCCTCACTGTTTGAACCCCTAGAAAAGTTAAGATTCACCGGTACCCATGAACAATGCGTGCTTCAAGCGTTTAGAAATATTTGTAATGAACTCTATAGGAAACGCGCACTAGTTGAATCATTGGAATTTCAACGGGACATGCTCGATCGCGGCCGTAGCCTGGACCAGCAGATATCTATCCAGATGTCCATTTTCAAAAACCTTGAAGGTCAACGTAAGTCAATCGAAGAGAACGATGATGTGCGCCAACAATTTGAGGACGCGATAAGCACGGGAAACTACGAGAAATTTTCGAGCAGGTGCTACTTCTTCACTGGCGAATTGGAAGTGGTTAGCTCAGCAATCCTTCAATGTGAGTTCGATTTTTGTGGAACTCAACTGACTGATTTATGGGATCTAGACCTGGACGCGGATTTGCTGTCACATTCGGTAATGGAAACCGAAAGTGGAGGTGCAATAGTGTTTGTGTGGCCTTCAGACGCAAAAAATGCAACTCGTTCTGTGCAGAGTTTTGACCAAATACCTACCGAATCAAAAGGGGACATATTCGTACAGTACTGTTTTCTTCAAAGTGAAAACACTTATTTCTCAAAGGCTTGGTGGAATCGACTACCACCAACCAACAAGGACCTAATACGGCGGTTGGCAAATTCTCTGTACTACGACGGAGGTGCCTTCAAAGCCTGTGATACGAAGCTTGTAAATTGGACGATGGCCTCTGTCGACACGATATAGAACTGCCTGACACGTTTCGAAAGGGCCGCTTGCGCACCTAACGCCCACGTTCAGGTGCGTTTGAGGCGATGACCGCTTTTGCGGCAGCAAAAGTGGGCAGCGGGTCAAATGTCACCTGCAACGTGTTGTTAGGCAACACTTTTCCCAGCACCTGAATCCACCATAAATTTGTTCAACAGGACAATAAAGGATTCCAGCGACTCTTGGTATTCGTCGATATGGGGTTGAATCGCACCCCAAAATTTTCTGTTTGCCGCGTCGGTTTCTTTTACTGCCTCCCGGTAAGCTTCTTTGGTCGACGACTGGGATCGATCAATCTCCCATAGCAGGCTTCCCTTTACATCACCTGTCCGTCGTCAGATAACTTGAAACACCGGATGGTGATTCCTTCAGGAGGA
>NZ_AQQV01000009.1 GCF_002088235.1 Oceanococcus atlanticus | reverse complement strand
GAGACGTCAAAAGTTCTTTAAAAATCAAGCAAGTAATTTGTGCGGGTGCTCCTTGGAAAGTGGCGAAGCCACCAACTAAGAGAGCATTCAAGCGAACGTCAATAAGCAGTACAGTACAATCGCAGGAATGGGCTCTACGTTCTGATACGTCAGAACACACCTTAAGTAGTATTAAAGTGGAGAGTTTGATCCTGGCTCAGATTGAACGCTGGCGGCAGGCTTAACACATGCAAGTCGAGCGGTAACAGGGGTAGCTTGCTACCCGCTGACGAGCGGCGGACGGGTGAGTAATGCCTAAGAATCTGCCTAGTAGTGGGGGATAGCCCGGGGAAACCCGGATTAATACCGCATACGCCCTACGGGGGAAAGCGGGGGATCTTCGGACCTCGCGCTATTAGATGAGCTTAGGTCGGATTAGCTTGTTGGTGAGGTAATGGCTCACCAAGGCGACGATCCGTAGCTGGTCTGAGAGGATGATCAGCCACACTGGGACTGAGACACGGCCCAGACTCCTACGGGAGGCAGCAGTGGGGAATATTGGACAATGGGCGAAAGCCTGATCCAGCCATGCCGCGTGTGTGAAGAAGGCTCTAGGGTTGTAAAGCACTTTAAGCAGGGAAGATAGTGCGTTGGATTAATACTCCTACGTATGGACGGTACCTGCAGAATAAGCACCGGCTAACTCCGTGCCAGCAGCCGCGGTAATACGGAGGGTGCAAGCGTTAATCGGATTTACTGGGCGTAAAGCGTGCGTAGGTGGTTTGTTAAGTCAGTTGTGAAATCCCAGGGCTCAACCTTGGAATTGCATCTGATACTGGCAGACTAGAGATCGGTAGAGGTTAGTGGAATTCCAGGTGTAGCGGTGAAATGCGTAGATATCTGGAGGAACATCGATGGCGAAGGCAACTGACTGGGCCTGATCTGACACTGAGGTACGAAAGCGTGGGGAGCAAACAGGATTAGATACCCTGGTAGTCCACGCCGTAAACGATGAGAACTTGATGTTGGGATGCTTAGCATTTCAGTGTCGAAGCTAACGCGATAAGTTCTCCGCCTGGGGAGTACGCCGGCAACGGTAAAACTCAAAGGAATTGACGGGGGCCCGCACAAGCGGTGGAGCATGTGGTTTAATTCGATGCAACGCGAAGAACCTTACCTGCCCTTGACATCCTCGGAACTTGTCAGAGATGACTTGGTGCCTTCGGGAACCGAGTGACAGGTGCTGCATGGCTGTCGTCAGCTCGTGTCGTGAGATGTTGGGTTAAGTCCCGCAACGAGCGCAACCCCTATCCTTAGTTGCCAGCATTTGGTTGGGCACTCTAAGGAGACTGCCGGTGACAAACCGGAGGAAGGTGGGGATGACGTCAAGTCATCATGGCCCTTATGGGCAGGGCTACACACGTGCTACAATGGTCGGTACAAAGGGTTGCCAACCCGCGAGGGGGAGCTAATCCCATAAAGCCGATCGTAGTCCGGATTGCAGTCTGCAACTCGACTGCATGAAGTCGGAATCGCTAGTAATCGTGGATCAGCATTGCCACGGTGAATACGTTCCCGGGCCTTGTACACACCGCCCGTCACACCATGGGAGTTGGTTGCACCAGAAGTAGCTAGACTAACCTTCGGGAGGTCGGTTACCACGGTGTGATCAATGACTGGGGTGAAGTCGTAACAAGGTAGCCGTAGGGGAACCTGCGGCTGGATCACCTCCTTTAAAGTAAAGCTTCCAAGCTTTTCTTGGAGCGCCCGCACAAGTTACTTGCTCATCAATATCGAGACGGCCAACTGCACGAAACGTTTGTTTCACGTCAGACTTCGGGTTCGACGGCACAGCCGTTCACAGATCTGGGTCTGTAGCTCAGTTGGTTAGAGCGCACCCCTGATAAGGGTGAGGTCGGAAGTTCAAATCTTCCCAGACCCACCAGTTCTGTATGGGGCCATAGCTCAGCTGGGAGAGCACCTGCTTTGCAAGCAGGGGGTCGTCGGTTCGATCCCGACTGGCTCCACCATTTTTCTCGATGTGATCAAGACAGATTTTTTGCTGCGCCTGGCGTGGCACAGTTCTTTAACAATTCGGATAGATATAAACAACACTGTATCAATTTCATATTGATAACTGATGTTGTCTCATAAGTGTTATGAGCGTTGGCGAAGGTATATTCGCATATAACGTTTTGTATTCTCGTTTACGAGAGTGCTTGAGGTTATATGATCAAGTGAATAAGCGCATTTGGTGGATGCCTTGGCGATAACAGGCGATGAAGGACGTTGTAGTCTGCGATAAGCCTCGGGGAGCTGACAAACAAGCTTTGATCCGAGGATTTCCGAATGGGGAAACCCACCGCACTCGTGCGGTATCCGCATCTGAATACATAGGATGTGTGAAGCGAACCCGGGGAACTGAAACATCTAAGTACCCGGAGGAAAAGAAATCAACCGAGATTCCCTTAGTAGCGGCGAGCGAAAGGGGACCAGCCGAATCAATTAACTGTAGTGGAAGATTCTGGAAAGTTTCGCGAAACAGGGTGATAGCCCCGTACACGAAACGGTTAGTTGGACATATTAAGTAGGGCGGGGCACGTGAAACCTTGTCTGAAGATCGGGGGACCATCCTCGAAGGCTAAATACTCGTTATCGACCGATAGTGAACCAGTACCGTGAGGGAAAGGCGAAAAGAACCCCGGAGAGGGGAGTGAAATAGAACCTGAAACCGGATGCGTACAAGCAGTGGGAGCTCTTCGGAGTGACTGCGTACCTTTTGTATAATGGGTCAGCGACTTAATTTTTGTGGCGAGCTTAACCGTTAGGGAAGGCGTAGGGAAACCGAGTCTGAATAGGGCGTTTTAGTCGCAAGGATTAGACCCGAAACCTGGCGATCTATCCATGGGCAGGTTGAAGGTGAGGTAATACTCACTGGAGGACCGAACTCACTAATGTTGAAAAATTAGGAGATGACCTGTGGATCGGAGTGAAAGGCTAATCAAGCCAGGAGATAGCTGGTTCTCCTCGAAAGCTATTGAGGTAGCGCCTCGTGTATCACTGTTGGGGGTAGAGCACTGTTTCGGCTAGGGGGCACACAAGTGTTTACCAAACCGATGCAAACTCCGAATACCAACAAGTGCAATCACGGGAGACACACGGCGGGTGCTAACGTCCGTCGTGGAAAGGGAAACAACCCAGACCGCCAGCTAAGGTCCCAAAATCATGTCTAAGTGGTAAACGATGTGGAAAGGCACAAACAGCCAGGAGGTTGGCTTAGAAGCAGCCACCCTTTAAAGAAAGCGTAATAGCTCACTGGTCGAGTCGGTCTGCGCGGAAGATATAACGGGGCTCAAGGCATGTACCGAAGCTGCGGATGCGTATTTATACGCATGGTAGAGGAGCGTTCTGTAAGTCTGTGAAGGTGAATCGTAAGGTTTGCTGGAGATATCAGAAGTGCGAATGCTGACGTGAGTAACGATAATGCGGGTGAAAAACCCGCACACCGAAAACCCAAGGTTTCCTGCGCAACGCTTTTCGGCGCAGGGTAAGTCGGCCCCTAAGGCGAGGGCGAAAGCCGTAGTTGATGGGAAACAGGCTAATATTCCTGTACTTGATATGACTGCGATGGGGGGACGGAGAAGGTTAGGCAGGCCAGGCGTTGGTTGTCCTGGTTTAAGCGAGTAGGCTGATTTCTTAGGCAAATCCGGGAAATCAAGGCCGAGACGTTATGACGAAGTCCTCTTTTGGACGAAGCTGTTGATACCATGCTTCCAGGAAAATCCTCTAAGCTTCAGGTCATATCAAACCGTACCCCAAACCGACACAGGTGGGTTGGATGAGAATTCCAAGGTGTATGAGACAACTCGGGTGAAGGAACTCGGCAAAATGGTACCGTAACTTCGGGAGAAGGTACGCCCCTGGTATGTGTAAGGACTTGCTCCTGAAGCAGAAGGGGGTTGCAGTGACCAGTTGGCTGCGACTGTTTAGCAAAAACACAGCACTCTGCAAACTCGTAAGAGGACGTATAGGGTGTGACGCCTGCCCGGTGCCGGAAGGTTAATTGATGGGGTTAGCTTCGGCGAAGCTCTTGATCGAAGCCCCGGTAAACGGCGGCCGTAACTATAACGGTCCTAAGGTAGCGAAATTCCTTGTCGGGTAAGTTCCGACCTGCACGAATGGCGTAACGATGGCCAAACTGTCTCCACCCGAGACTCAGTGAAATCGAAATCGCTGTGAAGATGCAGTGTTCCCGCGGCTAGACGGAAAGACCCCGTGAACCTTTACTATAGCTTTACGCTGAATTTTGAGTATTTTTGTGTAGGATAGGTGGGAGACTTTGAAACTTGGGCGCCAGCTCAGGTGGAGTCATCCTTGAAATACCACCCTGAAATACTTGGAATTCTAACCTCGACCCATTATCTGGGTTAGGGACAGCGTATGGTGGGTAGTTTGACTGGGGCGGTCTCCTCCCAAAGAGTAACGGAGGAGCGCGAAGGTAACCTCAGCACGGTCGGAAATCGTGCAATGAGTGCAAAGGCATAAGGTTGCTTGACTGCGAGTCAGACACGACGAGCAGGTACGAAAGTAGGTCTTAGTGATCCGGTGGTTCTGTATGGAAGGGCCATCGCTCAACGGATAAAAGGTACTCCGGGGATAACAGGCTGATTCCTCCCAAGAGTCCACATCGACGGAGGAGTTTGGCACCTCGATGTCGGCTCATCACATCCTGGGGCTGAAGCAGGTCCCAAGGGTATGGCTGTTCGCCATTTAAAGTGGTACGCGAGCTGGGTTCAGAACGTCGTGAGACAGTTCGGTCCCTATCTGCCGTGGGCGTTTGAGATTTGAGAGGAGCTGTCCTTAGTACGAGAGGACCGGGATGGACGCACCACTGGTGTTTCTGTTGTCATGCCAATGGCATTGCAGAGTAGCTACGTGCGGACGGGATAACCGCTGAAAGCATCTAAGCGGGAAGCCCCCCTCAAGATAAGATCTCACTAGAGCTTTAAGCTCTCTTAAGGGCCGTTGGAGACTACGACGTTGATAGGCTGGGTGTGGAAGTGCAGCAATGTATGAAGCTAACCAGTACTAATTGCCCGTGAGGCTTGATCATATAACGCTCAAGCACTCTTGATGACGACATCAGAAGCGTGTTGTTTTATATCTATTCGAATTCGAGGTGCTCCCGGCATGGGCCGGGAGCGTCTCAACCAGTTTGCCTGGCGGCCATAGAGCGTTGGTACCACCCGATCCCATCTCGAACTCGGAAGTGAAACGACGTATCGCCGATGGTAGTGTGAGGTCTCCTCATGTGAGAGTAGGTCATCGCCAGGCTTTAACACCGACCCCGGTCCTGTTTTCAGGTCCGGGGTTTTTT
>NZ_AQQV01000008.1 GCF_002088235.1 Oceanococcus atlanticus | reverse complement strand
CGCGTCGTTCTTTTTGATAATCGGTTTGTGCCGGGAAGTAGTACACCTATTTCTCGGACAACGGGGGCGGGGGATACGTATCAGAACAGGTCGCTTGTCGATGGCAGTTCTTTCGAAGTTCTCAAGAATTTCCCAAGTACAGATCAAGTAGCCTCTTTGTTGGGCGAACTATGTAGTACCGTTTCCACGTATGAAAACGAATATTTCTGGCTGGTGTCTGGTGAAACGCTTGGGTAGCTACCCATGTTGGGTGCAACTGGGAGTGTTGGCGGCTAACAAATCGCTGCAGGTGACGTTTGACCCGCTGCCCACTTTTGCTGCCGCAAAAGCGGTCATCGCCTCAAACGCACCTGAACGTGGGCGTTAGGCGCTATGAAGCTGATTCCAGGCATCGTTGATAAATTTGTCGCAGTAAATCCTCCCGACTTCGTGGCACTGCTTCAGGCGGAGGACCGGCCCAGTTTCGATACATTTTGGAAGCTGCAAAACCAGATCAAGCCGATCGACTTTTACTGCTACCTGTATGCTCGTTTTGGCCCTCCAAACGGCATCCAAAACTTGCTTAGAGCCGATCATTCCGACAACCTCATTCACTGGGAGTGGTCACTGCGGGCTGAGGACCGCCTCTATCTGATTCAAGGGCACAACTTTAGAACCGAGATTTGGGTTTCTGGCGCGGCGTTGGAATCTGAGTCACTTGAAGTGTTGATCGCCGACATCAAGCAGTCGTTTCCGCAATACGGCAAATCGATGGGTGAGATTCGAAAAAAGCTTGAACATTGGATCGAATTCATCAACCCCTACCAGCGTATCAGAGCAGCTGTCGATTGCTTGGACAAAGAATTGGCCTCATTGGAGGTACCAAGTCAGGAAGATCAGCCTAAATCTGTGACTGACTTTGACAGCACAGAAGAATGGTCCAAAGTTTGGAACCGCCATGCCCAGACTATTTCTCGGGCAACCGGCCTTTGCTTTGGCATAAGGTCTATGCTGCCAGTGATGGCAGAGGCTTTCGTCAATCTCCTAATGTACATGCAAATGAAGCCGGAACTTAAGGCAGACGACCGGCTTCGTGAGAATCTTTTTCGGCAACCTATAGATGTGCGGGTCAGGGGGCTCTCCCACAATTGCGTTGGTTTCGAAAGTGCAGTTGATTATTCGCATGAGGCCTGTAGGCGCTACCACTCTCTGGTCAATGAACGAAATGACCTGCTGCACGGTAATGTTGTCGTTGACAAGCTCAAGTTCAACGAGCTCTATTTCAATGGACGAGTGCCTGTTTTCAAAACCTATTCCACGATGTGGGAAAGGGCATTTGGTGTCGCCCAGAGTTCTGTTGGTTTGGATCTTCTGGAGAATGAACGTGACGTCGTCGATGGATTTGTCGACTATGTAATTTCATGCCTGAAGGAAAAGACTCAGATGGATGTCCGCGCTTTTCTCCAGCAGCGAGAATTGGGACTGTCGCTAGATGATGGACACTTGGGGGTGCTGTTCTCGGGACAGCTTGTCGATATGGTCATGGGGCCAAAGGGTGGCCAAGTGAAGGGCGCGCCTAACAAATCGCTGCAGCTGACGTTTGACTCGCCGCTCGGTTTGGCTACGCCAAGCCCTCCCGTCGACTCAAACGCAGCTGAGCTCAGGCGTTAGGTTCTTGGTGCCAATTTATGCCGTCCGCCAAAGACAACTCCCACGAGACCTTCCAACTTCTTTACGTCGCTCAGCTCGACCTCAGCCATGCGGCGTTCTTCGCTGATCAGCTTCGTGTAAAAGGGTGGCACTTCGAGCCCTGGGAGGTACATTGGAAAAAATACCTCCATCAAGCCGCTTACGTAACGTCGCTAGTTGTCTCGTATGGCCGGCCATTTACTGAAAGCCGCAGTTGGGCCAAATTTCCAAAGAGAATCCTGCGAGGCCTCAATCAGCAGCAGAAAGAGCTGCACGGGCGGTTGTTGACGCTCCGCAACGAGGTATACGCGCACACGGACGTTCAGGCTCGGAAGATCAGGCCAATTACCATTGAGGGTAAACCTTCGGCGATAGAGGTTCTTCCCTCAATGCGCTTCTCCGACACTGAGCTTCAGGAAATTCGTGAGCTCATCCACGTGATTAGCTTCGGGGTGAATGAGCGACTGGAGGAACTTTCAAAGAACGTAGCGGAGCAACACTATGGCTAGCTTTGGTGCTTTTCTCAGGCACTAACCTAACAACACGTTGGAGGTGACGTTTGACCCGTCGCTGACCTTTGCTACCGCAAAGGCAGGCGCCGCTTCAAACGCACCTCAACGTGGGCGTTAGCCGTCAAAAAGAACCAATAAGGAGACTTTGGTGAAAAAGTGGAGTTGGGAGGATTTAGTGGCGGCAATAACCAGTCATGGATTGGCCGTCACTGATGTCAAAGACATTCAACATGGCCAACAAGCGGTCTTGCCCGAGGGAACGCGGGCCAATTGGTACAGCTCAGGCAAGGTGGTCGTGCAAGGACGCGACTGCGAAGAAAAGACGCTTCTTCAAGCCGTCGTAAACGGTGGAGCACAACCAGCACCTGCCCCTGCAGGAAACGCCGCCCAGGGAGCAAAACCTGCGGTGGCGGTGAAGGAGCCCAAGGTCTTTATCGTCTATGGCCATGATACAGAGGCTCGCGATCAACTGGAGCTCATGCTCCTGAGGATGAACATCAAACCAGTCATCCTTGGAAACATGACGCCTGATGGAAAAACGATTATCGAGGCCTTGATAGCGAGCACCGATGTTCCATACGCGGTCGTTCTTCTAACCCCCGACGACGAGGGGCATAAGGCAAATGCCGATGCTGAAAAGAAGTTTCGAGCTAGGCAGAATGTCGTGCTTGAGATGGGCATGTTCTTGGCCAAGCTCGGCAGGGAGCGTGTGGCAATTCTTCACAAAGGTAGCCTTGAACTACCTTCGGATATCAACGGGCTGATCTACATCCCGTTTGAAAAGTCCATTCAGGAGACAAAGAACAAACTGGCGGCGGGGTTACAGAAAGCAGGGTTCTATATCGACATAGAACACCTCCAGGCCGAATGACGGCTAACAACACGTTGCAGGTGACGTTTGACCCGCTGCCCACTTTTGCTGCCGCAAAAGCGGTCATCGCCTCAAACGCACCTGAACGTGGGCGTTAGGCGCCAATGGCTATGATCGAAGTAAACCTACAGCGACTCGATGAGTTTTGTGACGTATGGCTTGAAAGAGCGACCGCAGTAGCGCAACCGTCTATTGAAAACATATTCGATCAATTTTTTATACTTTGGGTCGTTTTTAACCGTATCTACGCTGAATCTGCCCGTGTGTTAGCAGCAGAAGGTCACAGCTCAGCGCGGATGTTTGCATTCAGTCAGGGAGGGAAGCGAAAGTTTGCCCCTCCGCCTGATCGCATAGCTGCAACCAGAGGTGTTGAAGCATTTTGTGGCGTTTCCGAACTAAATCGGCGCCTCTACGAACACGAGGAAAGCGCCCAAGCAATTGAGACAGTTCTAAGCGTAGTGGAATCTGGAATGCTTTACCTTCACGAAAACTACGAAACGGGTGAACCGGATTTCAAGCGAGATCGGAAGTTAGTTGCTGCTGCACGAAACGGGAAGCCTAGTGCGCTTCTGGAGTTGCTTTATCAAGCGCGGTGCAACTTGTTCCATGGTCAAAAGGCCTACTCAGAATCGCAACGGCCTCTTCTTGAAGGCATGGTTATTGTGCTGCGAATAGTTATTGATGCGTCTAGGTCAAAGTTAAGGGAGCAATATGGTGTTGGCGCCTAACAACACGTTGGAGGTGACGTTTGACCCGCCGCTGACCTTTGCTGCCGCAAAGGCAGGCGCCGCTTCAAACGCACCTCAACGTGGGCGTTATGTTTCATGAGCATCGCTGATGTAGTCCAGCGCGCAGATACGAGGGCTGGCAGGGCGTTCGATCTATGCATCATAGTGCTTATAGTGCTGTCGATCGTGTCGCTTACTATCGAAACACTTCCAGGAATCGCGCCAAGTTTCCGGGCGGCTCTTCAGCTTTCGGAAATTGTAATAACTGTGTTGTTCACTGCCGAGTACTTCCTGCGTGTATATACAGCTCCAAGCAAGCTCGGCTACATCTTTAGTTTCTACGGAATCATCGACCTACTGGCGATAGTTCCGTTCTATTTGGCGTTGGGCTTCGATCTCAGAGGGCTCCGTGCGTTTCGTATTTTTCGCGTATTTCGCATTCTTAAGCTCACACGATACAACCGTGCAATGCAGAGGTTTCATCGCGCGCTAGTTCTTGCCAAAGAGGAGTTGGTACTCTTCTTCATCACAACAGCCATTTTGCTGTACTTGGCGGCGTTCGGCATTTACTACTTTGAGCATCAAGCTCAGCCGGAGCACTTTAAGTCCATCCTGCACAGCATCTGGTGGGCCACTACAACACTGACGACGGTAGGCTATGGTGATATTTACCCAATCACCGCAGGCGGACGAACCTTCACGTTTTTGGTTTTAATGATCGGGTTGGGTGTTATTGCTGTACCCCCAGGCCTTGTGGCATCGGCATTGTCAAAGGCGCGAGAGCAAGAGATCGGTGCGGATGAAACATAACAACACGTTGCAGGTGATGTTTGACCCGCTGCCCACTTTTGCTGCCGCAAAAGCGGTCATCACCTCAAACGCACCTGAACGTGGGCGTTAGGCATCTCTAGTTATGTTTTCGAGTCTTGATCCGTCCATATTCGATGATCCCGAATTCAAAGAGGATTCGGTGCGGGAGCTCATAGTTGCGCCGATTTTGTCGCGTCTGGGCTACGGTCCCACCGGTGACATTCGTGTCACTCGCAGCAAATCGCTCAAGCATCCGTTTATCCGCGTTGGGACAAAGAACCATCCTGTTACTACTATTCCGGATTACACGATTTACGTTGACGACAAGCCTGCGTTTGTATTGGATGCCAAGGCGCCGAACCAAGACGTACTCGATCCCGCACACGTGCAACAGGCGTATAGCTACGCAATTCATCCGGAGGTCCGGTGCGAGGAGTTCGGGCTTTGTAATGGGCGTCAGCTAGTTGCATTTTCGGTTGCTCAGCGAGATCCGCTAGTCATTGTCGAGTTCGATCAGATCGAAGCGCGATGGGAGGAAATTGAGAAGCTATTACTTCCCAAGTACTTGCAAGAACCTGCAATGCGCCGTTTCAAACCGGATTTTGGGGAGGCGCTCCTGCGTATGGGGTTCGATTCCGATGCGGCGCTAGTCATGCTGGGCACCCGCCTCAACTTATTCGGTGTCGTGAGTAATGAAATTGTTACGGCTTCTGCGAACTGCGACATGGGCTTCGGAGAGCATTGTGTTAGCTTCGATTTCCATCCTAAGCTGCTTCCCGAAATCGTTGCTGGCTTGCCAGAGCCTTTAGCGGAACAATTTTGCAATGCGCTGTCGCGTGCGCCTCACCAAGCTGCAGCAGGTTTGGTCATAGAGCTTGATCTTACCGCCCGGCTTGGCGAAGAGACTCAGGGCCAGTGGGAGACGTTCGTACCGTTGCTAATTGAAGAAATTCATGAATCTCGGTTCAATCCAGAAGAGATTGCAGAAGACCCGAATGACATCCCGCCTCACGTCTTCAAGCTCAGAGATGCGTTTGTCATTAGGGATGGTGAAGAAGATGCCTAACAAATCGCTGCAGGTGACGTTTGACCCGCCACCCACTTTTGCAACCGCAAAAGCGGGCGTCGCCTCAAACGCACCTGAGCTTAGGCGTTAGGCAGCAAAGACGAGTAATCACATGCGTTTACAAGGAAGAATCACTCGTTGGGACGATGAGCGAGGCTTTGGCTTCGTTTCCTGGCATGGTGACGGTAGCTCTGCTTTCGTCCACATCAAAGCGTTCCCGAACGGTGTTAGGCGCCCCGTTGTTGGTGACGTGATTTCTTACGTCGTAGCTAAGGGGCGGGACGGCAAGCCACGGGCAGAGCAGGTGCGCTTCTCGGATCGCAGTGGTGTGAAAAAGCAAAGGCCCGATCGCGTCAGGATCAGTCGTTTCCTGTCCGTCGTCAGATAACTTGAAACACCGGATGGTGATTCCTTCAGGAGGA
>NZ_AQQV01000007.1 GCF_002088235.1 Oceanococcus atlanticus | reverse complement strand
GCGGCAGCAAAAGTGGGTGGCGGGTCAAACGTCACCTGCAGCGATTTGTTAGCTTTCAGCGCCTCAGTCTCGCAACAGCTTACTGCGACGGAGCTTCTGCTCGCTTCGCATGACGTGCAAGATGAATACGCGGCCTTGTTCTTTGTCATGACGATAGATGATGCGACAAGGCGGCTCAATGATCTGGCGGTACCGCCAGCCACGAAACTCCTGTGGCTTTGAGCCACTATCTGGATGAGTTTCGAGCTGATTCACGTGCTCGAAGATGCGCCGGACAAGCTGTTGCGCGGCGTTGAGATTTTCCAGGGCGATGTAGTCCGCAATAGCATCTAAATCGGCCAGTGCGGGATCAGACCAAACTACTTCAGCCATCGGGCCATCTTGGCCTTGGCTTGTTCATTAGAAATAGTACGCCCCTCGTCTACGGCGCGTTCGCCACGTGCAATGCCTTCGAGGAGCTTCATCTTGGCCTGAAGCTTTTCGTAGCTATCTACATCAACAAGGTAAGCGGAAGGCAAACCATGCTGCGTGATCAGGATTGGCTCTTTGTCCTTGGCCAATTCTGACAGCAGATCTGTCGCCTTTCGTTTGAGGGTTGTGACGAGTTCGGTGCGCATGATGTGATACTAAAGTGGCACTGCGATCAATGCAAGCACCCTGAAAGCTAACGCCTGAGCTCAGGTGCGTTTGAGGCGACGCCTGCTTTTGCGACAGCAAAAGTAGGTGGCGGGTCAAACGTCAGCTGCAGCGATTTGTTGGGCGGCAACGGGAGAATGCTTTGCTCGTGTGGTGCTGGCACCTACAAATCTTCTGAAATCCTTTGGTACTCACGCTGGAACTGTGTCGCAAAATTCGGCTGCTCCTCACAACCAATGTTGAACACATCGCCAGCACTACCAAGGAGGCACCCGAAAAATTTGTAGCGCGATTCGTTCGTGTAGTCAGTGATGTAAACCTCGTAGGCTGCCTGGCCGTCACTGGTAGTGCTGTTTCCAGTCACGCCTAGATAAAACTCTCGCCTCTGAACTGACAATGGTGTACCGGAACAATCGCTAGACGAGTACTCCGTATCAACCTCAACAACATCCGCGTTTTCCACAGTCCACGCGCTTTCCAAAGAGCCTGATTGGGTTGATATGCAATTAGTTTCCCAGTTGCCTTCCAGGGCGTTCAACAATTCCCGGTCGACATCAACGCAAACTTGATCTCTGTTAGAAACGTTCCCGGCAGTATCCCGTCCGCTAATTTCCAGACAAAAAGTACCTGTTCCAATATCAGTGTCTGTTAGGACGACAAGCTCAACTGTTTCGACCGCTTTTCTCGAGTTCTTCTCTGCGCCGAGAGTAATGAACTCACTGGCCCCTACCACCTGAACGAAAAGCTCACTCAATGGTGAGTTCGAGTCGAAATCTAGGAAAAGCTCGAATGTGTTTCCAGAAAAAATGCTGACATTCGATTTGCGCACATCTAGGCTAGTGCCCATGCCTTGGCTTGGCTCAGGCGGCGAACCCTGACTAGCATCTTGCCCCGCCAAATTCTCAACATAGTAGTCAAGCAGTTGAGAAACTGCTTCGGGCTGCTGGCCAGGATCAATAGGGGATTCGAACTCAGCCCCACTGTCTGATTCACTCCCACCACAGGCGCTCAAGAATGCTAGCCCTACGCCCATAGTGCCTACCAACAATCGATATCCCAACTTCTTCATTGTTTCCCCTGCACAGTCAACGCATTAATTCCCATCATAGCTGCCTTAAGAATTGTGTACCGCTACTGTCGAAGCTTGCAATGCGTGTTTTTGCCGCCCAACGCCTGAGCTCAGGTGCGTTTGAGACGACGCCCGATTTTGCGGCAGCAAAAGTGGGTGGCGGGTCAAACGTCACCTGCAGCGAGTTGTTAGGCGACACCGCACCTGACCTAAAAGACCTCTTCGTCTGACGCAAATTCTTTGGGCCGTTTGGCATCTTTCACGGCTTTCATTTCAGAAACCAAGTCGTTCATAAACCACTTGCCATTCATATCTTGAAAGTCGGCCATTTGGACTTTCATCAAGTAAAACACGCCTCCCTTGTGCTCCGTGTATGCAGCATTTCCGTCGGGCAAAGCTAGCTTCTCTGGGAAAGTTCGAATTGTGTACATGGGATTTTGCTCACCAAACTCCTGCCCGATCACTGTGAAGTCGACGCCGCCTAGCAGAAATTTGGTTTTCTTTCTGAAGCAAAGCTCTACTTTTTCGAAGGTGGACTCTTTGAACAACTCAGCAGTCTGTAAAAGTATTCGGAAGACGTCCATTGGACTGCCTTCACCAGATAGGTTGTTGACGCAATACCTCAAGTTCTTACCTGACTTGAACAAATCAAAATCCACGTTAGCGTTTCGAGGATCGTTCGCTACAACGGACTTCTCTTCCTGCTTGAGTTGTCCACCACATGCAACAAAGGACATACAGCTCAATGCTATCGCCAGCAGCCTTTTTATCATCCCCATCTCCTAAACCGTTCCGTTAGAAAGCATCTGCGTCAGACTCAAGGTCACCCCGTTCGATTTCCTTTTTCGCCACCGCAAAACTTGGACTTTCGTAAGCAATCGTCAGGAACCCCTGACCACGACGCTTGCCCTTCAACTGAACTGAAATCACCCCACCAGCGTAGTCAAAAATCGATAGATACGCGCCACAGCCTGAATAATCCAAACATTGATAAAACTCATCTGAGTCATCGTAGAGTTTGCCGCCCACTCTCTCATAATGCTTTGATGGCGAACCATACTTTTTAGTAAGCAGGTCCTTAACTTGGTTATAGGTTTCCTTGCCCGCCGATCCGTAAATGTCATCTGTAAAGTCCATAGATACAGCAGCGGCTTTTACGAGTCTCCCTTGGTAAGTCACCGCAACATAGTTTTCGGCTTTCGACCACGCCTTTGGCGCGGATACGGATGAAAAAACTTTTAGCCCTCCGGAGTCGCTTACCTGATTAAAGCCAAGCTTCTGCAAACCGGACTCGGACATCCCCCATGCGAGTCCGAATGGTTCAGGAAACACATCAGCGGCTTGTGACGCGAATATGGACAGTGCAAGCAATGCTCCAACGAATAATTTCCCCACAACCCCTCTCCCTTGAATTTATTTGTAACTCTAGCGGGCTTTCATGGTACCCGTTGTGCTCTAGTGACGCCTAACGCCCACGTTGAGGTGCGTTTGAGGCGACGCCTGCCTTTGCGGCAGCAAAGGTCAGCGACGGGTCAAACGTCACCTCCAACGTGTTGTTATGTTTGGGGCTTAAGCGCACACAGTGCCGTCCATAAACTGTCTGATAAATCATGTTGATAAACCCACGTATTGTCTGCAACTTTCCAGGCCAACCCTGCAGGACCGATACCAGCATAGGCGACTTGATAATCCGTTTTTTCATTCCTTTTGCTAGCTTCAAGCTTAGCCAACGGAATACGTACGCGCGATAAATCCGACTTTGCTCTATCAATAGCCGTTCGGGATTCTGTGATGGCGAGTTCTGGATTCTCCCTAAGCCTCTGAGAAATCATTCGAACAAGTTCATATGCCCCTAAGACCCATAAATGTGCCTTGATCTGGGCTCTTTCCAGCTTCAAAATGCCGTCATCATCTTCCAACGGCTTACCATCCTGACTGAACAGATCAGGTATGCGGATATCCCGCAATTCTGCATCCACGATACCGAGCATTTGTATATGATGAGGCAATCCCTTATCCCGATCGGTGTCCCTAACCCAGCGGAACGACACGCGGACCCAGTCTTCATAGCGCTCCTGATTCATCGGGCTAGAAAAACATAACGCCTGAGCTCAGCTGCGTTTGATTCGACGGGAGGGCTTGGCGTAGCCAAACCGAGCGGCGAGTCAAACGTCAGCTGCAGCGATTTGTTAGAGCGCATCTGCCACCTTCCATCCCCGGCTGGTCAGCGTGAACATTTCGCCCTTGGCCCCGACTTCTTTGACGAGCTCCAGGGTAATCAGGTTACCCAAAGCCTCCTCATACTTGGCGAAATCACGCGCACTATCTTGGCCAAAGGAATGACCACCTGCTTGAATCGTTCTCGCACCTATAGATTTTGGCTTAATAATAGAGCCATTCTTTTGCGAAGCAGCAGCACTCAAAATTTCAGCCTCTTCTTGAGACAACTGAGTTAAAGAGGGAGTGCCGAAGTTGCCTTGTTGTTTGAGCTGTTCAGAAAGCAAATCGCGTTCGCGCCTCATCGCATCTAGCTGTGCAGCCAACCTTTCTTTCGCTTCAGAGTCTTCGATCCCCGCTACTGCCTCATCTCTCTTGGCTCTTTCAATAAGTTCTTCTTCTTTTACGGCCAAGACCTTTGATCGAGATTTCTCAAGTTTGGCTTGATGCAGGGTCTTTTTGTGTTCAGCTTCAAGATCAAGAATGTCCATGAGCTCCAAAGGCTTTCGTGACACCCAGCCGAACACCAACCTAACCCAATGAGTTGACGCTGCCACCAGTGCACCCACGAGCAACGGGTAAATCACCAGAGTCCATATGCATGTTTCGGAATCAAAGGCCGCTAGCCTCTGTTGAGGAGAATCTTCCAGGGTAAGAAGTAGAAATATTCCGCGCCAGTTAAATGCAAAAAACGCGAGGACTGAATATCCAAAATACGGCGATCTAAACCGGCTGCTAATGGCGTCCACGATGTCTTTCATACGGCTAATCTACCCCCAATCTTTCAATGCGCTCTAACGCCTGAGCTCAGGTGCGTTTGAGGCGGCGCCTGCTTTTGCGGCAGCAAAAGTAGGTGGCGGGTCAAACGTCACCTGCAGCGATTTGTTAGCCCCGTGTTTCAGAAGAAATTCTCTGGCCAAAGAAAATCTGGCAGATGTTGACGGATCAAGTCAGATGCCCAGTTGTATCCTCGGGCCTCCAATTCACGCAAAAAGTATGGCCACGGCGGAATATTGCTGCGGTAGACATTGCTCGACGATGTGGACATGCCCCCACCTTGTGACGTTGAAAGGCCGCCGTACTGGGAAGTTGATAGACCACCGTATTGCGATGTGGAAAGGCCACCGTATTGGGACGTTGATAACCCACCATACTGTGAGGTTGACAGTCCACCGTACTGGGATGTGGACATGCCGCCATATTGAGAAGTTGACAGCCCGCCGTACTGCGACGTTGATGCGCCTCCGTATTGAGACGTAGACATACCACCGTACTGCGATGTCGAGAGCCCGCCACCCTGACTAGTGCTGAGATTTCGTGGCCAAGTTCTGAGGTTTGGTATTTCGGGTCTTCCCATGTTCATGTCTCCGTCGTATGCGCACCCACTGAAATGGGTTTAAGAATTGTAGCGTGCAGATTTGGCAGCAAAGGGGCTAACGCCCACGTTGAGGTGCGTTTGAGGCGGCGCCTGCCTTTGCTGCAGCAAAGGTCAGCGACGGGTCAAACGTCACCTCCAACGTGCTGTTAGATTTCACTTGCTCCGCTCCGCGATATAAGCCAAAGGTGTGTGGAGAACAATCCCTTCATCGCCTGGTGCCTCAGGATACCTCTGTGGCGGAATATTGCTAAAGCCAAGTGGTAAATCCACTGGCGCGGCACCATTCCCCACTATGAAATCGCAAAGATTCGTGTGGGGAATAGTGAAGCCAGGATGCGCATTCCACGTAACCATGAATGCCAACGGCGTGAATTTTAGAATCGAAATCACAAGGGGCGGAGTCCCCCATCGCACCATGTAGCCGCAACCTCTAACGGACACTTGATCCCAATATGGATAAAGCCAAAAGTAGATTCCTAGCTCTTCCGGGAAATGCGACTCAGGGTCTAGAACCAGTTCAGCCATAGCATCTCCCATCTTCCCGCGGGGAAATTGCTCAACCCCGATTGCCAAGATGTGCGCTAGAACGGCTCTCGCCAAAACACCCGGCCTTACTCGGAAAGAACCGACATTCGGAAGATTAACTAAGCTATGCAGATATGCTGACACCGCATTCGAAAAAAGCACCAGCTCTGGGTCATACAACGTGCCGATTACATCTCTGTTGCACTGCTGGCATAGGCTTCGAAATTTGACTGTGCGCCGTCAGCAACTGTGTAACACCTGAGGGGTTTCGCTAAAGGAGGA
>NZ_AQQV01000006.1 GCF_002088235.1 Oceanococcus atlanticus | reverse complement strand
CCGGGAGCCGGTGTTGAAGGCGCCGCGGTGGATGAGGTCATCATGGGCAACGTGCTCAGCGCCGGGCAGGGCCAGGCGCCGGCACGCCAGGCGGCACTGGCCGCGGGCCTGCCGCTGGCCACCGGCTGCACCACGGTCAACAAAATGTGCGGCTCGGGCATGAAGGCCACCATGCTGGCGCATGACCTGCTCGTGGCCGGCTCTGCCAGCTGCATGGTCGCGGGCGGCATGGAATCCATGAGCAATGCCCCCTATCTGCTGGAACGCGCACGCAGCGGTTACCGCCTCGGCCATGGCCGCATCGTCGACCATATGTTCCTGGACGGTCTGGAAGATGCCTACGACAAAGGCCAGGCCATGGGGGTTTTCGCTGAACGCACGGCGGATCATTTCAGTTTCACCCGCGAGGCTCAGGATGCCTTTGCCATCCAGTCGCTGGAACGCGCGCTGGCGGCGGCAAGCAGCGGCCGCTTTGCCGCAGAAATCTGCGCGGTTACGGCCACCTCGGGCAAAAGCGAACTCAGCATCGACAGCGATGAACAACCACGCAAGGCCCGGCCGGACAAGATCCCGCAGCTGCGCCCGGTGTTCCGCGCCGACGGCACTGTCACCGCGGCCAACTCCAGCTCGATCTCTGATGGTGCCGCCGCGCTGGTGTTGATGCGCGCTTCGGAGGCAGAAAAACGCGCCCTCGACCCCATCGCGCGGATCGTCGGACACGCCACCCAAGCGCAGGAACCAGCCTGGTTCACCACCGCACCGGTCGGCGCGATCCAGCGCCTGCTTGAGCGCAATCAGTGGCGCAACAGCGACATCGACCTGTGGGAAATCAACGAAGCCTTCGCGGTGGTGGCCATGGCCGCCATTCAGGAGCTTCAACTCCCGCCTGAGCATGTCAACATCCACGGCGGTGCCTGCGCGCTGGGCCACCCGATCGGCGCATCGGGCGCGCGCATCCTGGTGACCCTGCTCCACGCGCTCAAGGCCACCGGCGGCCGGCGTGGCGTGGCCGCGCTGTGCATCGGCGGCGGCGAAGCCACCGCCATGGGTGTGGAATTGCTGTAAGCACTCAGGCGGCCTGATATCGCTTCAGGCCGCCTCCGCGCAGCGCTGGTAATCTTGCGCCATGCTCAGTTACCGCCACGCCTATCACGCCGGCAATCACGCCGATGTTCTCAAGCATCTGTGCCTGCTGGCCCTGATCGAGCGGCTCACGCTCAAGCCCAAGCCGCTGTGTTATTTCGAAACTCACGCCGGTGCCGGGCGCTACCGCGGCGACAGCGCCGCAGCCGATAAAACCGGCGAACACGCCGAGGGCGCCGGGCGCCTGCTCGACCACCGCGCCCAGAATGCTTTGCTGGCCCGTTATCTGCGCCTTTTGCACGACGCCCAGCCCGATTATCCCGGGTCGCCGTTGCTGGCCTGCGCGGCGCTACGCGAAGACGACGTTGTGCAGCTGTGCGAATTGCACCCACAGGATGCACCGGCCCTGCGCACCAGCCTGCGGCATGAGCCACGCGCTCATGTGCATCAACGCGATGGTCACGAGGCCGCCCGCGCGCTCATGCCCCCAGCCCAGAAACGCGGTCTGGTCCTGATCGACCCGGCCTACGAACTCAAAAGCGAATACGCCCAGTGCGTGGCCACCATCGAACACCTGCGCACGCATTTTCGCGCCGCATGCCTAGCGCTGTGGTATCCGCGGCTGCCGCGCGCGCCGGCCCAGCCCATGCTCGACAAGATCATGGCCCTGGCGGCTGCCGACTGCCTGCACATCACTCTGGATGTGCGCGAACCGCTGGGCGATTACGGCATGTACGGCAGCGGCATGCTGATCATCCAGCCGCCCTGGCAGCTGGAAGAGCTTGTGCAGCCGGCCCTGCACGAAGCTGCCCGCGCGCTCAGCCCCACAGCCGTTGTGAGCATCAAGCGGATCACCCCATGACACGACCATTTGCCCCTGCCTGCGAACGCAACGCCGAACCGATACTGGACCGGTTGCGCACCCATCTGCCCGCGCAGGCCCACATTCTCGAAATCGGCAGCGGCACTGGCCAGCATGCGCTGCACTTCGCAACGGCCATGCCGGCGTGGCGCTGGCAATGCTCGGACCGCAACGAGAATCTCCCCGGCATCGCCGCCTGGCTAGATGATCTGCCCCCCGAGCGGCGTCTGGAACCACTGGCGCTGGACGTATTCAGCGGCCCCTGGCCGCATGCCCGCTACGATGCCATCTTCAGCGCCAACACCCTGCACATCATGCCCTGGGAGGCCAGCCCAATCCTCATGCGCGAGGCCGCCAAATGCCTGCGCCCAGGCGGCAAGCTGTTGATCTACGGGCCCTTCAACTACAACGGTGGCTACTCAAGCCCAAGCAACGCGGAATTCGATGGGTGGCTCAAACAACAGGCCCCGCATCAGGGCATCCGTGATTTCGAAGCGGTCGATGCGCTGGCACAGGACGCCAGACTGCGCCTGCTTGAGGATCACGGCATGCCGGCCAACAACCGCCTGCTGTGCTGGCAGCGAGAAAACTTGCCTGCGTGAAAAAAATGTGAAGAAAATGGAAACATCCCATGCACCCGAACGTGTTTGGGAGTGTCCGACTTTGCAAGGATTCGCAGACTATGAACATGGACCATGCACGCAAAATGCTGCGCCAGGCGCTGGATAACGGCCTGCAGCTGCACGGTATCAGTGCCAACGGCAAACCTGCCATCAGCTTCGATTACAACCACCCGGGTGCGGAAATGTCGCGCCGTCGCTTCCTCGCCACCGAAGGACTGGTGCGTGAACTGTTGCGTGCCGCCATGATTGATGAATGCCTCACCCGTGGCCTGCCCGCAGCCCTGCCGCTGGCAACCGAGCATCTGTTGATCACCGAAGCCGAACTGGCCCAGAGCTACGTTCATTAGGCCGCTCGCCTGAACACAGCCAGATTCAGCGCAGCCGCAAACGATTCATCGATGACAGGTATCGCGTGATCTCTCGGTGGCTTGCAATTGGGCTGGCTCTACTCATCTGCGCTATTACAGCCCGTGCGGGCCTGCCCGGTGATGGATTGTTGGCCATTGTCGGCATCAACGTAGTCATTTTGAGCATGATTCTGCGACCGGGCTGGTGGACCTTCTGGCTGCCCCTGGGGTTCTGGGAGCAACGTGCCAGCGATAGCCATCAGGCCGACAGGCTCGGGCCTGTTATCCAGCTACTCGGCTGGATCGCCCTGTTTCTGATGCTCGGTCTTAGCAGCCGAATCACCCCCTAAACGGACACCTGGGCATCTCGATCACCTGCGGTCAGGCCAGTGACAGCAGCGCATGCACCAGTAACTCGTTGTCGTAATAAGGCGCGCTGGTCTTACTGATAAGCGGGAGGTCGATTAACTCCACCCCCTTGCGAGCCAGGTGCTGACGACTCAAGCCCTTGGGGTAGCTGCCGTTTTTGCGATCAACCAGAACAAAATCAAGCCATTTACCATCTGGCTGATGTCCGCCACCATCATGGCGCAGCGCATCGATCAAACCATCCAGCAACTCACTGAAGCTGTGCCCGGCCTGCTCAGGGTCCTGCGCAAGATTGGGCACATACACCTTGGGATTGGGGTTATTCGCGACTGCACAACCCACGCCATGGGGCAGCAGATTGGCCCGCAAGCTGGAGTAGTAGCTGCCCGGCGGAAAGCAGATTAGGTCTGCCGACTCGATCAATTTGCGATTCTTCTTGCCCAGCTTGGGGCAGACATCACGACGCCGCTGCGCGTCACTCGACAAAAACAGGCGCGCGATCGGGCTATCCAAAGGCGCCACTTCTTTGCCAGTCAGGCGGTGTTGCCCAAGAATCTCCTGACCATCCCTGAGAACAGCACCCAGATGAGCCGTGTCATTGACAATGGCGCGCACCGTGCCTTGCACATTCACCAGACGTGAAAACAGAAACAGGATCGGGTCGATGTCCTGATTCTGATTGAGATAGCCGCCGGTCAGGATCAGGTTTCCAATGCTTGCACCGCGCAGATCAAAATCCGCGGGCATGGCTTCGAGAAAGTAACCAAGATGGTTGCGAATCACGCTCCGCATCGGGCTGCTGACATCTTTCATCAACGCCGATTTCCCCGCCGCCAGCTGCTCAAGCTCATGGCGCAAGCTTTTCGCACGCCCCTCGCGGCTCAACCGATGATTGAACAGCTGGGTGATCTCCGGGTGCCCCAGGATGGTTTCGTCTGCCAGCGCCATAAGGCGTGCACGGAGATCACCAATAGCGGGCATGTTGAAAGCCCGCCGCAGCTCGGCGGAGCTGCCTCCGGAATCAAACGGGGTAACCAGATGAATTGAATTGTGCGTGAAATTTTTGAGCTCACGCGATAGCCCGTTCAGGGCCGTACCGCCGCTAAAGAACAGGACCTTGGGGCCTAGCTCGGGATACTTGCGATAGCGCGACAGGCGCAACAGATCGGGCACTTCAACGCTGTGCTGAACACGGACTCTTGGCATCATCATCGATTGGACAAACCGTTCCGCCGAAGCACTCTGCAAATTTCAACGGTATCGCACACAATACCTGGGTCGACCCAGATTGACTTGCTCCGCTATGCAGCCACCGCTCCCGGACGTTCCCCCCAAGGCGCAGGCGCGCATCTTGGCCTGTCATGTGCCGGACACTTGGACGGCGCACAATGCCCGGAACCCGAGCACCGGCAACCCACCGAGCAGCGGGCGCCATGGGCCATGCTGAGTCAGCTGACACGCAAGCCGGCCTACCCAAACATTCCATCGCCGACCGTGCCGCAAACGCAGGCGGCATATTTTGGCTCTTTGCATGGATAAGCCTTCACGCAAGAGCTTGCGGCGAAATCTGCAAGCTTATGACTCGCTGCACAGCAGCGTGCGCAAGCTGACCGGGCCCAAGCACAAGCTGCAGGTCGAAACACTGGCGCAAACCCGCTCCGGTTCAGCCATTTCCGGAGTTTCCACGCCCAAACGCAGCGATGACGGGTATCTCGCCGTCTTCAAGGAAGGTGCGAAACGCAAGCTCAAGAATGAACGCAAAGGCGTCGAAGCGTGGCAAAGCATCTACCCCGGACTGGCGCCGCAGATTCTGTCCTATCAGCGGCGTGGTGAGTCGGCTGCCCTGCTGCTGGAACACTTGCCAGGTATGACCTTTGAGCGCTTGATACTGGAAGCCTCTGAGGAGGCTCTGGATACTGGAATGCAGCGCCTGATGCGGACCGTACGCGCGGTCTGGAAAAACACCCATAAAGCCAGCCCGGTCAATGCTCAGTTCATGCTGCAGCTGCAGCAGCGCTGGCCCAAGGTGCTGGATTTACACCCCGAATTTGAAGATTCCAGTCGCTCGATCTGTGGACAGCGGGTGCGCGGACTGGACGCCATGATCAAAAAGGCCATAACACTGGAACGCCGCATCGACGCGCCGTTTTGCGTCTATATCCACGGCGATTTCAATCTCGACAACATCATTTTCGATCCGGCCGAGCAGCGCATCAATTTCATTGACCTGCATCGCTCTCGCTACTTCGATTTTGCTCAGGACGTGTCGGTATTCATGGTCAGCAACTACCGCCAGCAGATTGTTGACCCCGCCTTGCGCCAGCGCTTACTCCATGTTGCCTGCACCTTTTACGCCATGGCCAAGCGCTATGCACGCAAACATCACGATCCCAGCTTCGAATGGCGCATGGCGCTGGGGCTTATTCGCTCGTTCGCCAGCTCCACCCGTTTTGTAATGGATAAATCGCAGGCCCGTAATATGTTCCTGAGAGCGCGTTATCTGCTTGAGCAAATTGTCGATACCCCGGTGGCGAACGTGCCCAAATACAAACTCCCGGTGAAGGAAATCTTCCGTGTCTGACCCGCGCATAGCCGTCATCGGCATCCCTGGAAAATGGTCCACCGAGGTGCTGGCCGACGCGCTGCACGCGCGCAGCGGGTTTCGCCATGTGGTCGATATGGCCGATGTCAGTCTCGACCTGAATAACCAGCGCCTGCTGCACAACGGTTTGGATTTGTGCGAGCTTGACGGCCTGATCGTGAAAAAAATCAGCGCCCAGTACAGTCCAACCACTCTCGACCGGCTGGAGTTGTTGCGTGTTGCGGAAAGCCGCGGCGTGCGGGTATTCAGTGGCGTCGACAATATGCTGGGGCTAGTCAACCGCCTGTCGTGCACAACGCAGCTGCGCGAAGCCGGCGCGCCGATGCCCGCAACTTGCGTTTCCGAAAGCCCGGAGGCCATCCGCGAGGCGGTGGCGCGCTTTGGCAGTGCCGTCGCCAAGCCGCTGTATTCAACCAAAGCTCGTGGCATGGAAGTCTGGCAGGCCTCAGATAGCGATTTGGACACCAAGATTCGCGCCTTCCAAAAGGCCAACCCCATGATGTACGTGCAACAAAAGCTCGACCTCTCCGGGCAGGATCTCGGCATGGTCTTTCTGGGCGGCGAGTACTTGTGCACCTATGCGCGCGTTGCGGCAGGTGACACCTGGAACACCACGATCCACAGCGGCGGCAAGTACGCGGCATACGACCCCGATGCGCGCCTGATCCAGCTCGCCGACAATGCTCAGGAGCCCTTTGCGATGGACTTCACCACCGTCGACGTCGCCCTGACTGCAGATGGCCCCGTGGTTTTCGAAGTCTCCGCGTTCGGCGGCTTTCGCGGGGCTCTGGAAGGGGCTGGTGTCGATGCTGCCAGCGCCTATGCCGAATACGCCCTGAGCGCCGTGCAAAGCGCGTTCGACGCATGAGCCTTGAACTTGACCAGACCTTACGCGGCGCTTCCCGGCTCAGCGATCAAACCTTGCGCTGGGAACTGGCCGGGTTCGGCCTGACCCTGCGCAGCAACAGTGACGCGCTGCTGCTGCGTATCGCCGAATACCTGCAGGGTTTTGCACTGACCTCAAGCGCCTCAGCCAAGCCCGCCCACACGCTCGAAATTGAGGCCTACGAACGCCATGACCTCGATCTTTCAGCACTCACAAAAGAGTGGCCGCGGGAAGCGGGCAAGCGAGGCCGCAAAGACACCTATCGGGATGTCCCCAAAGGCGCTGACAGCGAGCGCCTGATCTACAAAGTGCGCACCGGCATGCATTTTCTGCAGCGGCCCGGCTCGCGCATTGCGGCCGGCCCCTGCCTGGCCAACGACAACCAGTTGATCAACTTCATCAATGCGCAGTGGATGAGCGCCCTGCAGCAACAGGGCTGGTTGATTGGTCATGCCTCAGCAGTGGTACGTGAGCAACGCGCCCTGGCCATCGCGGGCCTGTCAGGCGGCGGCAAATCCACCCTGATGCTCAAGTTGCTCGCCCACGGCGGCCAGTTCATGAGCAACGACAGACTGTTCATGCACCGCCAAGGTTCGCAGGTGGCCGCCCAGGGCATCGCAAAGTGGCCGCGCATTAACCCCGGCACCATCGTTCACGACCAACAACTGCAAAGCCTGATACCGGAAGCCGAGCGGCGCCGCTTTCTGGCCCTGCCTGTCGAACAGCTGCGTCAGCTTGAGCAAAAGTACGATGCGCCGATTCCGCAGCTGTATGGTGATGGGCGCGTGTGCCTGAACGCCCCTCTGGGCGCTCTGGTGGTACTGAACTGGGATGCCGGCACCACGCAAGCCACGCGTCTGAAGCCGATCGAATGGTCTGAGCGCTACCTCCCGGCCCTGATGAAATCATCCGGGCCGTTCTATCAGCGAACAGACGGCCGCTTCTGGCGTCCTGACGACATCCCCGCCAAGCAGAGCTACCTTGATGTGCTGCGCGATGTCCCGGTGTTCGAGTTGTCTGGACGCATCGACTTCGAGGCCGCCACTGAGCTGTGTCTGGCGCAATGCTGGGATACTGACCTTGCCTGAATTGATCCTGCTGCGTCATGGCAAAGCAGCCACCGGTGATGCAGGCGAAGACCTGCAACGCCGCCTGAAAACACGCGGCAAACGGGATATTCAGCGGCTTGGTGTTTGGCTGGTGCGGCAGAACATGCAGCCCGAACTGGTGCTTTGCTCACCGGCCGAGCGCGCCAGGACCTCAGCAGAAAAATGCGCCAAAGCCATGGCCTTGCCCTGCCACCGCATTCGCACTGATAAGGCCATGTATCCGGGCCGCATGGATGCCCTACAGCGCATTGTTCAGACACTGCCGCAACGGGCCAAACGCGTCATGCTGGTCGGCCACAATCCTGGTCTTGAACAGCTGATTGCGCACTTTGCTGGCCGCGCGCAACAGCCGACCAGCTTGCGCACCGGGAGCGCGGCGATTGTTCGCAGCGCAGCGGCCTGGAGCGCGTGGCGCGAAGGCTGCGCCCAACTTATGCAGCTGCAACGCGGCCGGGATCTGCCTGAGCTGTTCCCATTTCCGCTGGAGCGCCCCAGCGAGCAGAGAAGTCGCCCAGCCTACTACTATCGGCAATCCTCGATCGTGCCTTACCACATTGTCGAAGGGCATCTCGAAGTGCTGGTGACAGGCTCATCAGGCGGCAAGCATCCGGTCATCCCCAAAGGCATTATCGAACCCGGCCTCAGCGCGCTGGAATCCGCCCTCAAGGAAGCCGAAGAAGAAGCCGGCGCCGTCGGCCCGGCCTTGAGCCCCGCATTGGGCCACTATGTCTACGAAAAATGGGGTGCGCCGATCCGTGTGGAGGTATTTGCCATGCAGGTGGATGAACTGCTTGAAGCGCCGCGCTGGACTGAATCGCAACGTGGTCGGGCGTGGCTGAACCTGGATCAGGCCAAGCGCGCACTGGCTCAGAAACAGTTGGGACCGCTGTTGGATGAGCTGGCTCAAAGGCTCAGCGTATGAGCGCGGTTTACGCCATCCTCGTCCGCCATGGCGACTATCTGCAGCAAACTGATACTCCCAGCGCACATCAACCACACCCCTTAAGTGCGCTTGGCTGCGAGCAGGCCACACAGGCGGCCACCCAGCTGGCGCAATGGCTGGATCAGGAGAACTGGCAGTTGTGTCCGCAGCTGCACAGCTCGACACTGTTGCGCGCCTGGCAAACCGCCAGCCTGATGCAGAAACAGCTCGCCCTGCTCGGCCACCGCACCACCGTGCAGCAATATGACGCGCTGTGCGAACGCAGTGTGGGCGCGCTGGCCAACCTCAGCAGTGCCGAAATTGCACGTACGCTGGCCCAGGATCCGCGCTGCCCAACGCTACCGCCGAACTGGAAATCAGATGCCCACTTTCGCTTGCCGGTACCCGGCGCGGAATCGCTGCAGCAAGCTGGCGCGCGTGTTGCCCAGCATCTGCGTGAGACCATGCGCGCCGTGCTGCAACAACACGGCGAAAACCTTGTGCAGGTGTTTGTCGGCCATGGCGCATCGATTCGCCATGCCGCGCAGGCACTCGGGGTGTTGCACCCCAGCGACATTCCCAAACTCAGCATGCATCACGCCAGCCTGATCTGCCTCAAATGGTCGCCCGCCTCTGATCGCTGGAGTCACCACCGGGGTGACTGGAAGATACGCCCCGGCCATGAATCCGTGACCGACTGACATCAATTCCCACCCGCGTTGTCACGCAATTGCAATGACAACGCAATATAAATACGTCATGAGCACGACATCGCCCGCGCTGCCCAGCGAACTCTGGCAGCTGGGAAAACCGCGCCCGGACAAGCCGGTCAGTTTTCGACGCCTGGCATTGCTGCGCAACGCGGTTCAACAAACCCGCAAGCATGGCCCCTGGGTCTGGCCCAAACATCCGGTCATCTTCATATCCGACCCTCACGCCGACGCCGCAGCCTTCGAAGCCAGTTTGCGCGCCGCAGGCTGCATAGATGGCGCCGCCCGGCTCACGTCGTTTGGCCGCAGCTGCCGGATCATTATCGGCGGTGATTGTCTGGACAAAGGGCCCAGCAATATTCAGATGCTGCGCAGCCTCAAAACCCTGATCGACACCGACGCCAATGTCACCGTCCTGGCCGGTAACCACGACATCCGCTTGCTCCTGGGCCTGCAATCATTACGCTTGCCACGCACGCTGGAACATGAACACCTGTTCCTGCGCATGGGCCCCAAGGTCGTGCCACTGCTGAGCGAGATCTTCGAACACGACCTTGGCGGCAACATTCCCGCCAACACGCCAGACGAACGCACCTGCAAACTGCGCTTGCACCCACGCGACAACTGGGAGCACGTGTTCGCTGAAAACTTTCGCCAGCAGCTGAGCAGCGAAGCGCTGGAACGCGAAATTCGCGGCATCGGCAAAAAACGTGAGCGCTTCGCCGCCGCCTGCGCGCAGGCCAATCTGAGTTGGCGCGCGGTCTACGCCACGGCCATGCGCAGCATTGAGCTGTTTCTTGAGCCCGCAGGTGAATTCGCCTGGTTCTTCCAGGACATGAAACTCTTTGCTCGTGATGGCTCTTTTTTGTTCGTACACGCAGGTCTTGATGACGAAATGGCCAGCCAGCTCGGCCGTATGCCCCTGGAGGTGATCAATCATCGTTTTCAGCAGGCCATGCTCGAGCAGCCCTTTCAGTGCTACTTCGGGCCGCTGGCCAACAGCCTCAGGACCAAATACCGCGCCTCCAATCTGCCGCTGACCCAAGACGGGGTGATGCAGGCGCACCAGGCTGGCATCTATGCCGTGGTGCATGGCCACCGCAATCGCCTGAACGGTCAGCGCCTGATGTTGCGCCAGGGACTGATCCACATCGAGGCAGACATCACCCTGGACCGGCATTCACGGCGAAAAGAGGGGCTCAATGGCCTGGGCGTCGGCCTGACCCTGATCGAGCCGAACGGCCGTGTGGTCGGCTACAGTAACGACTACCCGCGTGCCAAAGTTTTTCAGCCGCACGCTTTGCTCAACCGAACGGTCTCCCACCATGCGGCACAACAAGAACGGCTTCCGGCATGAGTCGTTGCACGACGCCAAGTCGATTCAGAATATTCTCAAAGCCATTCAGCAAGGCCTGAGCAAAGGCAAACTGACGTTTGAAGATGAAGACGGCGCGCTCGATATGCGCCCTGCTGGCTTATTGCACCTGAAGGTCAGCGCAAGCCAGGAAGAGGCTTCGAGCCGCGTCAACATCCGCATCAGCTGGCAAGACGACAAGCCCAAAGCACGCAAGAAGAACATCCGGGTTCGCAGCGAATAAAGGCGGGTGACGGCCAACCAAGCGGCCGGCTCCAAGCGGGGCTCGCTCAAGCGAAGCTGCGCAAGCGCCGGAACCCTTATCGGCACCGGCGCGGCGCAGCCATATTCGAAGCGTCGGCCAGGCTGCGCAAACTTACAGAAAGAAATGGTAGCGACGGGCAGACTTGAACTGCCGACCTTGCGATTATGAGTCGCACGCTCTAACCAGCTGAGCTACGTCGCCACAGGTGCATCGTTTCGGCACTGCCGAAGGGGCCGCGATTTTACGGAAAATCGCGACCGACGTCTACGCCTAGACGTTGAAGCGGAAATGCATCACGTCGCCTTCGACCAGATGGTAGTCCTTACCCTCCAGTCGCCACTTGCCTGCTTCCTTGGCGCCCGACTCACCGCCACAGGCGATGAAGTCATCATAGGCAACCACTTCGGCGCGGATAAAGCCTTTCTCGAAGTCGGTGTGAATCACCCCGGCCGCCTGCGGGGCGGTGGCGCCGTTCTTGACCGTCCAGGCGCGCACTTCCTTCACCCCAGCGGTGAAGTACGTCTGCAAACCGAGCAGGCGGTAGGCCGCACGAATAAGCCGGTCCAGCCCCGGCTCCTGTAAACCCAGGTCGGCCAGAAACTCCTGCTGCTCATCGTCTTCCAGCTGCGCCAGCTCAGCCTCAATGGCAGCACACACCGGGACCACTTCGGCGTTGTCTTCGGCGGCAATGGCACGCACTTCATCCAGCGCGGCATTGTTCTCGAAACCATCCTCCGGCACATTGGCGATGTACAGCACCGGCTTGGCCGTGAGCAGATTAAGATCACGCAAACTGGCCCACTGCTCGGCGCTCAGACCGGCCTGACGCGCCGGACGCCCTTCGTCCAGGTGCGCAAGCAGCGCCTCCAGCACCTCCAGCCGTGCACGCGCCACCTTGTCGCCACTCTTGGCCACTTTCTGTGTGCGATCCCGATTGCGGGTTACCACATCCAGATCGGACAGAATCAGTTCGGTGTCGATGGTTTCGATATCGCGGCGCGGGCCGATGCTGCCAGAGACGTGAACGATGTCATCGTCCTCAAAGCAGCGCACCACGTGGGCAATCGCGTGGACTTCACGGATGTGTCCGAGAAACTGGTTGCCCAGCCCCTCGCCCTTGGACGCCCCAGCCACCAGCCCGGCAATATCGACGAACTCCATGGTGGTCGGCAGGATTTTCTGCGGCTTGACGATGTCCGCCAGCGCCTTAAGGCGCGGGTCCGGCACATTGACCACACCCACGTTCGGGTCGATGGTGCAGAACGGATAGTTCTCGGCGGCAATGCCGGCCTTGGTCAAAGCATTGAACAGTGTCGATTTACCGACGTTGGGCAAACCCACGATGCCGCACTGAATGGCCATGCGCGTATGTTCCTAGATCATCAATTTGAAGAATGCAGTCGATTGACAGCGTAATCCCAGCCTCGCTCAAGCCAGTCGTCGATCGCCCGGCAACCGGCATACACGGCATTGTCCAAAGCCTGCGCATCTGCCTTGCCTGGCGCTGACAGCACATAGCCCAGGACCTGCTCGCGGTCACCGGGATGCCCCACACCGATACGCAGGCGCGCGAACTCGCGACCGATGCAACGGATGGTGTCCTTGAGCCCATTGTGCCCGCCCGGCCCACCGCCACGCTTGAGTCGCGCGGTACCGGCCGGTAAATCCAGCTCATCGTGCACGAGCAGGATCTGCTCGGGTTGCAGCTTGTAAAAATCCATCAGCGCACGCACCGCCCGGCCGCTGACATTCATAAATGTCATGGGCATAAGCAGATGAACGGCCTGATTGCGGATACTGACCTGAGCATGCAGCCCGTGCAGACGGCTGACCGACTTGGCGCTGGCGTGGCTTTCACGCAACAGCTGCTCAATTAGCCAAAACCCGGCGTTATGCCGGGTTTTGGTGTACTTCTCGCCAGGATTTCCCAGCCCGACAATGGCCTTGAGTTCGGCCGTCATCGGGAATTAATCCTCGGCGCTGTCTTCGCCAGCTTCGCCTTCAGCCTCGTCCTCGTCGGTTTCCACAGCTGCGCGCGGCAGGTGGGCGACGGCAACGCCAGCATCATCACCACCGTGCTCGAGCACGGCCAGCTTGACGCCCTTGGGCAGCTTGATGTCGGACAGGTGGACCGTGTGGTCAATTTCCAACGCAGCCAGATCAACCTCGATGAACTCCGGCAGATCTTTGGGCAGGACCAGGATTTCGACTTCAGTGGCCAGATGCTCGACCACACCACCCTGCTTACCAGCCGGTGAGGCACCTTCGTTGATGAAGTGCAGCGGCACATTCATACGCAGTTCCTGACCGGCGACCACGCGCTGGAAATCGGCGTGCAGAATCTGTGCTTTGGCCGGATGGCGCTGCAGATCCTTGAGCACCGCCTGGTCTTCGCCAGCAGCGTGCTTGATGGTCAGAATGTGCGAGAAAAACGCTTCATGCAGCAGGTGGTGGTTCAGCTCGTTGGCATCAACCTGCAGGTTCAGCGGTTCGCCCTTGCCACCGTAAAGGATGGCCGGGACCTTACCCTCACGACGCAGGCGGCGGCTCGCACCCTTCCCTTGCGCTGTACGGGCTTCAGCGTTAACGATGAAATCTTCCATTTTCGTATTCCCTAGAGACGATAAACCCGTCAGCTCGCGACCAAGCATGACGGGCATGAATACACCCGACGAGCGGGTGCGAATCCACCATTTTACCGAATGGCGCGCAGCAACGGCAATATGCGCAGCCGATTCAGTGAAAAATCAGTCGACGTAGAGCGAGCTGACCGACTCTTCGTTGCTCACGCGGCGGATGGTTTCCGCCAGCAACGCGGCCGTGTCCAGGCTGCGAATCTTGCTGCAGCCGCGTGCCGCCTCATTGAGCGGAATGGTGTCGGTCACCACCAGCTCGTCCAACACCGAACCGGAGATGTTTTCGATCGCCGGGCCGGACAGCACGGCATGCGTCACATAGGCCACAACTTTGGCCGCGCCATGATCCTTGAGAGCCTGAGCAGCCTGGCACAGGGTGCCGGCGGTATCGACAAGGTCATCAATCATCACGCAGGTCTTGCCCTGCACATCACCGATGATGTTCATCACCTGAGCCACATTGGCTTTGGGGCGACGCTTGTCAATGATCGCCAGATCGGCGTCATCCAGACGCTTGGCCAGCGCCCGTGCACGCACCACGCCACCAACGTCCGGTGACACTACAATCAGGTTATCGTGCTTCTGTCGCCACAGATCAGAGAGCAGCACCGGTGAGGCATAGACGTTGTCGACCGGCACCTGGAAGAAGCCCTGAATCTGTTCGGCATGCAGATCCACCGTGAGCACGCGATTGGCGCCCGCAGCACAGACCATATCGGCGACCAGCTTGGCGGTGATCGGCACACGCGTGGAACGGGTGCGACGATCTTGTCGGGCATAGCCGAAATACGGAATCACGGCGGTGATGCGACCCGCTGAAGCGCGACGCAATGCATCCATCATGGCCAGCAGCTCCATCAGGTTGTCATTGGTCGGCGCACAGGTCGACTGGATCACGAAGACATCGCGACCACGCACGTTCTCTTCGATCTCGACCATGACCTCGCCGTCACTGAAACGTCCGACACTGGCCTTGCCCAAGGACTGATTGAGCTGTTTGGCGATGGACTTGGCGAGTTCCGGGCAGGCGTTGCCCGCGAACAGCATCAGGGAAGGTGTGTCAGTCAATTCCGTCATGGCGGCGCGATGAAGTGGCAAATATGGCTGGGGTGGTAGGATTCGAACCTACGGTACACGGGATCAAAACCCGCTGCCTTACCGCTTGGCTACACCCCAGTTCTCAACCCGTACGCCATTGCCTGCAATGGCGACTGATTCAGTCCCTGCGCTACGAAGACGTGCCAATCACGCGGCATTTGCGAGGCAATGTGCAAAGCCTGATCACGCGATTCGCACGGCAGGAATACACTCGCCCCGGTGCCGCTCATCCGCGCCGCCCCGAACCGGGACAGGCTGTCATGCGCACGGCGCACCGCCGGGTATCGGCTTGCCACCACCGGCCAGCAGTCATTGCCGACAGGTACCGTGTGCGCAAGCAAGTCGGAAATTGTCAGCGGCGGGGTATCTCTTGTCAATTCCGGCGCCGCGAAGATCTCGCCTGTCGGCACATGACAATCCGGTGTAACCACGCAATACCAAGGCTCTGGCAACGCCAGCGCTGTCAAATCTTCACCCACGCCTTGCGCAAACGCGCTGCGCCCGCGCACGAAAACCGGAACATCCGCCCCCAAGCCCAGGCCCATCCGGGCCAAGCTGTCCTCGTCGAGACCGACACCCCACAGCGCATTGAGCGCAACCAGACAGGTTGCTGCATCACTGCTGCCACCGCCCAGCCCTCCGCCCATGGGTATGCGCTTGATGCAGTGGATATCGACACCGCGCGGCCGGGTCATGTGGGCTTGAACAAGACGTGCGGCGCGGACACACAGATTGTCTTCTGCGGCCACGCCATCCAGCGCATCGTGGAGCACAATTTGCTCGTCATCGCGCAGCACGAAATCCAGTTCGTCGCCGTAATCCAGAATCTGGAACAGGGTCTGCAGATTGTGACGCCCGTCGGCGCGGCGCCCCAGCACATGCAGAAACAAATTCAGCTTGGCGGGTGCTGGCCAGCGTGACTGCGCACCCAGCCCGGCCTGCGGCGCGCTCAAAATGCCCACGAAGAGACGTCGAGCTGCAGAAACCACGGCAGGTGTTCCATGCGCACCGATTGCGGCATGGACAAACCATCAACCGTTTCGTAGTCAGCCAGTTGTATGACCCAGGCGCTCTGGCGAATCACGCGGATATGCCCGGCGACATCACGCTCCAGCTGAGCGGGTTCATGCGGCGCAGGCAGCCCACGCACCCACCAACCAAGCGCCGCCAGCGGCACGACCATGCCGGTACGTTGGTAGATGTCCAGCTCCGGGTTATCACTCACCTCAAGCTCGTCGCCATCATCAATGGTGACCTGATCCGGGGAGCCGACGATCCGCACGCCGCCGAAGCCGAACGGGCCGCGCAGCAGCAGATCAAAATTTTGCTCCGACTGCCGCCAGCGCAGACTGGCGCGCTGATCAGGCGTGGTCAGACGGGCTTTAAGCGTCCATTGCGATAACGCCGCGCGGCCGCGCTCGGCCTCGGCCGCTGCGCTGGTTTGTGGCGCTGGCGATGGCATCACACTGCAGCCACTTAAGCCAAGCAGCACAATCAGCAAGGCGCCACAGTGCTGCCGGATTTTTCGTTCCATTGCTTAAAGCGCGGTATCCAGGCGCCGGACAGTTTCGCGCAGCACGCGATGGGTGGGATTTTCAATAAGCGCTTCATTCCAGACATGCCGGGCGCGCTCATGCTCGCCCTGTAGCCACAGCACCTCACCAAAGTGTGCGGCCACCTCCGGATCCTTGAGCTGCCCCCAGGCGCGCTCCAGATAAACCCGAGCCTGCTCAATATCACCCTGACGGAACAGCACCCAGCCGAGTGAATCGATCACCGCCGGATCATCCGGGGTCAAGGCCAAGGCGCGACGAATCAGCGTTTCCGCCTCGGCAAAACTGTCGCCGTGGTTGGTCAGCATGTAGCCCAGCGCATTCAAGGCACGCGCATCATCCGGCGCCTCGGCCACGATGGTCCGCAGATCGGCTTCGGCCGCGGAGACATCGCCCATGCGCTCGTAAACAATGGCCCGACCGTAGAGCAGATCATGATCTTCCGGGTACTGAGCCAGGCCCTGCTGATACACCACCAGCGCCTCATCATCTTGATTGGCGCGAAACAGCAACTCGCCTTCGATCTGCCACAGGCGCAACTCTTGCTGCGGGAAGCGCAGGCGCAGCGTCTCCAGATAGGAGCGCGCCGCCTCCATGTTGCCCTGGCGACTGATAATCACAGCCTGGCGAACCGCTGCATCAATCACCCTGCGACCATCACGAACTTCGCGGTAAAACTGCATGGCGCGCAGAATGTCGCCGCGCTCCTCGGCAATGCGACCGAGGTAATACGAGGTATCGGACAATCGCTCGCCGCGATTCTGCAGGCGGGTAAAGCGCTTTTCTGCAGCTTCGTAGTTGCCCAGATCCATCTCGATCAAGCCCAGGGCGTACAGGGCCGCTGCATTGTCGGCATCGATCTTGAGCGCATTGGTGAATTCACGCCGCGCCATATCGATCTGCTCAAACTCAAGCAGCAGGGATCCCAACGACAGCCGCAACTCTAGGTTCTTGGGGTCCGCCACATGCATATCGCGAATGAGCTGCTCAGCAGCGCTCAGATTTTCGGCCTGCAGCTGCAAACGCAATCCCAGCAGCTGCGCCGGACGCCACTCGGGACGCAAGGCCAGCGCGTCGGCCACCGCAGCGCGGGCTGCATCCTGTTCATCCACCCGGTATGCCAGCAGCCCGCGGGCATAGGCATGCGCTGCACTCAGGGCTTGACCGGCGGTAACCTGGTCGAACAAGCCGAGCGCCTGCTGTGAGGCCTCGGGCTCCAGCGACAAGATCTCGGCCACGCTGACCAGCGCCGCCTGCTCGTCACTCTCATCCAGACTCAGCATCTGACGCAGCAGGTGCACCGCACGTTGGTGGTCCGAAGCGCGCAGCGCAAGGCGCGCGGCGATTTCATAAGCACCGGAGTTTTCCGCATCCAGCTCAACCCAACGGGCTGCGGCCAGATCAGCCAGATCAGCATTTTCAGCCTGCAAAGCCAGCTGGGTGGCGCGTTGCGCTGTCAGCGGATCGGCGCTCAACGCCGCCGCACGGGCATAGTGCTCGGCGGCTTCATCGCGCATGCCTCGCTGGGCCGCAAGCTCACCGGCCAGCACGGCAGCGCCAAGTTCAACATCCGGATTTTCGGCTGAGGCTTGCCACAGGCGGTCGAATTCGGTTTCCAGCGGCGCTTCAACCGGCTGCGACGCGCAGCCCAGCAATCCCAGCGCCAGCCCCAAGGCAGGAATAATCGGTTTGATGATGGTCAACTTCATTGCTGTGGGTGTCACCCGAATCCTGGTCCGCGGGATGTCATTGGTGGCGCGGCTTTTGCTAATTCCTACATGGACACGCGCGATAAGCGCTTGTTCCAAAACCGGGCATCACGGAAAATATCGTATTGCGCGCATTATCCACAATCCATCCCGGCCCATGATGCTATCCATCGCCGGGCCCAGCCACGCGGCCACCTTCGCTTTTCGCGGAGCGTAATGTCCTTGTTCGCGCTGGGCCTCAACTACCACTCCGCGCCGCTGACGCTGCGTGAGCGAGTGGCCATCGCCACCGAGGCCCTGCCACAGGCCCTTTCGGAAATCCGCGCCGTGCCCGGCATTTCTGAAGCCGCCATCCTGTCGACCTGTAACCGCACAGAGATCTTCACCGTCGGCGGCGCTGGCCCGCGGATCAGCTCATGGCTGAGCGAACGTGGCCGCATTTCGCCCCAGGAACTCGACCCACATCTGTTCAGCTACGACGAACAACGCGCGGTACGACATGCCCTGCGGGTAGCCTCGGGACTGGACTCAATGATTCTTGGCGAGCCGCAGATTCTGGGCCAGATGAAAGATGCATTTCGCATAGCGCGCGAGCACAACACGCTCGGGCCGGTGCTGACGCGCCTGTTCGAACACGCTTTTCATGTCGCCAAGGATGTACGCACGCGCACTGAAATCGGCGCCCGCTCGGTCTCAGTGGCCTCGGCCGCGGCCAGCCTGACCGGTGAAATCTTCGCCAATCTGAAAGGCCGCGACGTCCTCGTCATCGGTGCCGGCGACACCGCCCGGCTGGTCACCGAGCATCTGTATGCCATGGGCCAGCCGCGCATCACCGTAGCCAACCGCACGCCGGAGCGCGCACGCGCGCTGGCCGAGCAATTTCGCGGTGTCAGCTGCGGCCTGGACGGCATTACGGCCCAGCTGCCTCATGCCGACCTCATCGTCACCACGGTGGCCACAGAACAGCGTCTGATCGACCACGCCATGGTCAAAGCCGCGTTTGCCCAACGCAAACGCAAAGCGGTGCTGATGATCGACCTGGGCGTGCCGCGCAACATCAGCCCGGATGTCAGCAACAACCCGGATGTCTACCTGTACACCGTGGATGATCTGCAAGCGGTGGCCGACGAAAACCGCCGCGCCCGCGAGGCGGCCGCCGACTCGGCGCGCGACATCATCGAGTCCGGAACCCGTGAATTCATCGACTGGATGGCCCAGCGCGCCAATCACGATGCCATCCGCCGCCTGCGCACCCAGACCGCTGAAATGGCCAAGCTGCAGCTTGAGCAGGCCCGCGCCCAACTGCGCAGGGGCGGCGACCCCGATCAGGTGCTCGAACGCCTGACCCACAATCTGACCCAGCAGTTTCTGCACCGTCCCAGCCTGAGCCTGCGCGAGCTCAAGGGCGACAAGCGCGACACCCAGCTCAAACTGCTTAACGACCTGTTCCAGCTCGACGACAAAGAATGAATCCTTCGCTGATACGCCGCCTTGAAGACCTGCAAAGCCGCTTCGAGGAACTTGGCATGGAACTGTCCGACCCCGAAGTCATCGGCAACCAGGACAAGTTTCGCAAGTTCTCACAGGAGTACGCCCAGCTTGAGCCGGTGATCGAAACCTTCAAGGGTTTTCGTGCCGGCGAGGATGAGCGCGCCAACCTCAAAGCCATGCTCAAGGAAGACGACGCCGAAATCCGCGAGATGGCCGAAGCCGAACTGGAAAGCCTGAGCGTTGCACAGGAGGAGCGCGAGCAGGCCTTGCAGGTGCATTTGCTGCCTCGCGACCCGGCCGACGACAACAACATCTTTCTGGAAATCCGTGCCGGCACCGGTGGTGATGAAGCCGCCATTTTCGCCGGCAACCTGTTCGGCATGTACGAGCGCTACGCAGCGAGCCAGAACTGGCAGATCGAGGTGCTGTCCGCCAGCGAAGGCGAACACGGTGGTTACAAGGAAATCATCAGCCGCGTGGTTGGCCACGGCGCCTACTCCAGACTCAAGTTCGAATCGGGCGCGCATCGCGTGCAACGTGTGCCGGAAACCGAATCACAAGGCCGCATCCATACCTCGGCCTGCACCGTGGCCATCCTGCCGGAGATGGACGAGGTCGACGCGGTCGACATCGAAAACAAGGATCTGCGCATCGACACCTACCGCGCATCCGGCGCCGGCGGCCAGCATGTCAACAAGACCGACTCGGCGGTGCGCATCACGCACATCCCCAGCGGCATCGTGGTCGAGTGCCAGGACGAACGTTCGCAGCACAAGAACAGAGCCCGCGCCATGTCGCTGCTGGCCGCGCGCATGCTCGACATACAGCGCACCCAGCAAGCCTCTGAGCAAGCGGCCACGCGTAAGGCCCTGGTGGGCTCCGGCGACCGCTCCGAGCGCATTCGCACCTACAACTTCCCGCAGGGCCGGGTGACCGATCACCGCATCAACCTCACCCTGTACAAGCTCGACGCCATTATTGCCGGCGATCTGGACCCGCTGATCCAGCCGCTGATCGCCGAGCATCAGGCCGCGCAACTGGCCGAGCTGGGTGTCTGAAACCATCCGTCAAACCTTAGCGCGCGCCAGCGCTGCACTGGCCGAGGTTTCCGACAGCGCCCGCCTGGATGCCGAGCTGCTGCTGTGCCAGACCCTCAACTGCACACGCAGCCGCCTGTTCAGCCACGCCGATGACACGCTCAACGCAGCGCAGGCGACACAGTTCGAGGCCCTGCTTGCGCGCCGCAAGCATGGCGAACCGGTGGCCTACCTGCTCGGCCACCAGGAATTCTGGTCACTCAGACTGGCGGTTTCAGATGCTTGTCTGGTGCCTCGCGCCGACACCGAATGCTTGGTGGATTGGGCCCTGAGCCTGCCGGGTGATGCGCTGCAGGTGCTTGATCTGGGCACTGGCAGTGGCGCCATCGCCATCGCGCTGGCCAGCGAAAGACCGGGCTGGCGCGTAAGCGCCAGCGACGCCAGCGCCGCAGCGCTGCACATCGCCCAACGCAACGCGCAAACTCACAAGGTCGCGGTGAACTTCGCGCACGGCAGCTGGTTTGAGCCGCTGGCCGGCCAGCGCTTTGACCTGATTGTCAGCAACCCGCCCTACATTGCCGAGGGCGATGCCCATCTGGCCGATTTGCACCACGAACCACAATCCGCGCTGACCTCCGGGGCCGACGGCCTGGATGCGGTCCGGCATATCGCCAGCCACGCCCCGGCACACCTGCATGCGGGCGCCCATATGGCGCTGGAACATGGCTATGATCAAGCCCAGCGGGTGCGCGAGATCCTGTCCGCACAAGGTTTTCAGACGATCACCACAGCTCAGGATCTGGCCGGCCGCGACCGCTACACCCACGCCCAATGGAAAGGCGCATGAGCCGCTACAGCCGCCAGGAAATCCTCACCGAAATCGGCCCGCACGGTCAGGGCATGCTCGGCGATGCCCATGTCGCCGTCATCGGCCTGGGCGGCCTCGGCTCCGCAGCGGCGCTGTATCTGGCGGGCGCCGGTATCGGCCAGCTCAGCCTGGTCGATGGCGACCGGGTGGAGCTGTCCAACCTGCAACGTCAGATCGTGCACAACGAGGCACGCATCGGTGAAAACAAGGCTCGCTCGGCGGCCCAGCAACTTGGCGCGCTGAACAGCAGCACGCAAATCGAGGTCATCGAACAGCGCGCGGATGATGCCGCGCTCAGCGCGCTTGCCAGCACCTGCGATGTGCTGCTCGATTGCAGCGACAACTTCCCCACCCGGCACGCCATCAACCGCGCCTGTGTCAGCCAGCGCACGGCACTGGTCAGCGGTGCCGCCATCCGCTGGGAAGGCCAGCTCATGGTGCTGCAACCCGGACGAGCGGGCGCACCCTGTTACGCCTGCGTGTTTCGTGGTGACGGCGAAGCCGCGGAATCCTGCGAACAGGCCGGCGTACTCGGCCCGCTGGTGGGCACGATCGGCAGCCTGCAGGCCCTGGAAACCATCAAGCTGCTGACCGGCCAGGCCACCAGCGGCGTGCTGCACACATTCGACGCGCGCACCACAAATTGGCGAAAATGGACGGTTCCGGCCGATCCGGCCTGCCCTGTGTGTCAAAACCACTGATGTCCGAACCCGCCATCACGCTGAGCCGCGAGCTCGCGATGCAACTGCTCAAGCACGCCCAGACCTCACCGCAAGCGCGCGTTTGCGGTCTGGTGCTGGGCACCGATGCGCAAGCGCGCGAAATTGTTCATCTGCGCAACCAGGCTGAAAGCCCGGAACTGCACCATGCGATTGATGCCCAGGAATTCGCTCGTGCGGTCAGCAGCGCGCAGACGCGCGGCCTGCAACCGCTGGCGGTTTATCACAGCCACCCGGACTCGCCACCGATGCCGGATGACGACGATCGCGCGGCCAGCCCGGACAGCACGCTCAGGCTGCTGGTCATCTCGCTCAACATCAAAGGCGTGCTGGAAATGCGTGCCTTCACTCCCGCGCAGGATCAACTGCGCGAAACTCCCGTCCAGATTTTTCTTTAGAACTCATCATGCGCCTGTCTCAATTCCCTGTCGTCACCAGCAAGGAAACCCCGGCTGATGCCGAGATTGTCAGCCACCAGCTGATGCTGCGCGCCGGCATGATCCGGCGCCTTGCAGCCGGTCTTTACACCTGGACACCGCTGGGCCTGAAAACCCTGCGCAAGGTCGAGGCCATCGTGCGCGAGGAAATGAACCGCGCCGGTGCCGTGGAACTGCTGATGCCCAGCGTGCACCCGGCCGAGCTGTGGCAGGAATCGGGTCGCTGGGATGTGATGGGCGCGGAGATGCTGCGCCTGACCGACCGTCATGAGCGCGATTACTGCTACGGCCCGACCCACGAGGAAGTGATCACCTCGCTGGTGCGTCAGGACGTCAAAAGCTACAAGCAGCTGCCGGTCAACTATTACCAGATTCAGACCAAGTTCCGCGATGAAATCCGTCCCCGTTTCGGGGTCATGCGGGCGCGCGAGTTCCTCATGAAGGACGCTTACTCGTTCAATATGGATGAAGCCTCGCTGGCCGAAACCTATGCTGGTATGCGTGCCGCCTACAGCCGCATCTTCGAACGCGTGGGCGTGGAATTCCGCATCGTGCAGGCCGACTCCGGCAACATCGGCGGCAAGCAATCCGAGGAGTTTCACGTGCTCGCCGGCAGTGGCGAGGACCTGCTGGCAGTGTCCGATTCGGGCGATTACGCGGCCAACGTCGAGGCCGCAGTGTGCCAGCCCCTGCGCAGTGCGCGCGGCGAAGCCAGCCAGGCCATGAGCACGCTGGCCACGCCGGATCAGCGCAGCATAGAAGCTGTCGCCAGCCTGCTGGATGTGGCAGCGGCACAGTGCCTCAAGACCATGATCGTGAAGAACGACGCCGGCGAGCTGTTCGCGCTGTGCCTGCAGGGCGATCACAATCTCAATCTGCTCAAGGCGGAAAAGATTCTGGGCGGCTGCACCCTGGCCAGTGACGACGAAATTCGCGCTGCAACCGGCTGTGCGCCAGGTTCACTCGGCCCGGTCGGGCTTAAGTTGCCGGTCATCGCCGACGCCGATGCCGCCACCCTGGCCGACTTCGTATGCGGCGCCAACCGTGACGGCGAACACCTGCAGGGCGTCAACTGGGGTCGGGATCTGGCCGAACCGCGGGTCGAGGACCTGCGCGAGGTGTGCCCCGGCGACACCGCGCCAGACGGCGGCAAGTTGGCCTTCGTGCGTGGCATCGAGGTTGGTCACATCTTCCAGCTGGGACGCAAGTACACCGAGGCGATGAAGGCCACCGTGCTCGACGCCAACGGCAAGGATGCCGTGCCCTACATGGGCTGCTACGGCATCGGGGTTTCTCGCGTGGTTGCCGCGGCGATCGAACAGCGCCACGACGACGCTGGCATCGTCTGGCCTCAGGCCATTGCACCGTTTGAAGTGCTGCTCAACCCGATCAATCCCAAGAAATCGGAAAAGCTTGAACAGGAAATCGCGCAGATTTATGACGCATTGCTCAGCGCCGGTTTCGATGTGCTGTGGGACGATCGCGGTCTGCGCCCGGGCCAGATGTTTGGCGACGCCGAACTGATCGGCATCCCGCATCGGGTGGTGCTGTCGGAGCGGGGCCTTGAAGCCGGCGAGATCGAATACAAAGCCCGCGCCGGCGGAGATGCCGAAAAACTGCCGTGGTCGGTCGAGGCGCTGATCGAACGCCTGCAGCAAGGCTGAGCGCGTATCACAGCGCGGCCTGATTCGACGGCGGGATGCCTGCCGTTCGAGCCACCGTGCTCCTAATGAAGGCCCTCAACGGCAGCAAAAATCTCGTCCAGTCGGGGGTGTAGCGGATAACGCAGGCGCCAACCCGGTTGCAGCGGCGGATTACGGAACAACAAGCCCTTGTTGGCTGACTTCAGCAATGGCCACAAATTGGGGTTGTCGTAAACCGCACGCTGCGCGGCGATAGACGCCAGGGTGTCTCCGGACCGCACCGTCACCCAGGCGTGAGCCGCCCACAACTCACGCACCAGTGCACGGCCCTGGAAATAGGCTGATTTGAATGCGCTTTCATGCACCGCAAAATCAAGCGCGCGCAAGCGATCGTACTGGTCGCTGTTGAGGCGCGCAAACTGCTTGGCCTGGCTGTGATAGCGCAAAGCCTGCATACGGTAATAAGCCGCACTTTCGCGCAATACCTCGGCACGCAAGACATCAAGACGCTGCTGGGCCTGAGACGCATAGCCCTGCGCAGCCAAGGACTCTACCGTCAGCACGCGCTGCTGCCAGGCCATATGGCGTGGCCCACGCACCGGAAACTCCATGATCTCCAGTTCTACCCCCGCCAGCCCTCGAATCAGCTGCGGGCTGGGTGGTGGCGGGGACAGACTGACCAACCGCACGGGCGCCGGCTCGGGCGCTTTGGCAAGCGGCTTGCTTGGCAGCCCAGCGCACGCCGACAGCGCCACAATTCCCATCAGGAGCGCAGTCCGGGGGAACCACTTGCTATGCTGTTGCGTCATTAGTCTTTTGCCGAACACCGGATTGGGGAGTCATGCGAAATCACGCCGTCACCTACCTTGCCACATTGCTCGTTGCGCTGGGCCTTGGCGCTTGCAGCAAAGGCTCGGACCAACCAGCGACCAATGCTGACGGCGAAGCCATCAAAGTGTATCGGCACTCCATGGACGGTGCACCCACCAATCTGGATCCGCTGCATTCGGCCACTGTTTACGCCAATTTCCTGGTTCTGAACACCTATGACACGCTCTACAGTTATAAGTATCTGACGCGTCCGTATGCACTGAAACCCAATCTTGCCGCGGCCATGCCCGAAATTTCGGACGACGGCCTGAGCTACACCATCCGCATCAAACCCGGCGTGCGCTTCGTGGATGACCCCGCCTTCGAAAATGGCCAGGGCCGCGAACTGGTGGCCGCCGATGTGGCCTACTCACTGAAACGCCACTTCGATCCATCCAACCGCTCGCAGGGCTCGTGGTTGTGGGCTGGACGTATCAAGGGCCTAGACCAGTGGGGCCAGGATGGTGCGGATTACAATGAGGACGTTGAAGGCCTCGAGGTGGTGGATGACCACACGCTGGCGATTCATCTAACCAAACCCTACCCGCAGCTGACCTACACCCTGGCCATGGGCTTTGCCGGCGTAGTGCCGCATGAAGCTGTGGACAAATACGGCCGCGAGCTGTCGATTCGCCCGGTCGGTTCCGGCCCGTTCCGCATGGCCAAGTTCGATACCGCCAAAGCCGTGCTGGAAGCCAACCCGCATTTTCGCCAGGAGCCCATCGACCTGGCCGCCGAAGGTTTCGACCCGGCAATCCACGGTGGCCTCGGACTGGAAGCCATTGAAGGCCGCAGCCCGCCCTTCATCGACCGCCTGGAAATCGATTTCATCCTGGAAACCGCCGCGCGCTGGAATTCCTTCACCAAGGGCAACGAAATCCAGTTCACCAGCGTGCCGGTGGAGCAGACCGACACCGTGCTGGACAGCCGCGATCCGATCAAGCTGAAACCGGACTGGACTGAGCGCTACCATTCGACAACCGGGGTTGAAGCCGGCTTCGTGTTCACCAGCCTGAACATGGACAAACCTTACCTCGGCCACAACGATGATCCGCAGCAAGACGCGCGCAACCGTGAATTGCGCTGCGCCATGCGCGATGCCATGGACTGGAGCGCCCGCAACAACCGCTTCTATTCCGGTATCGGCGTGGTCTTCCCGGGCATCGTGCCGCCGGCGGCCAGCGACCTGCACAGCAAACTGCCGCAGGACTCGATCAGCCGCAATCTTGAGCGGGCCCGCACGCGCCTGGAAAAAGCCGGCTGGACACAAGACAACCTGCCCACGCTGGAATATGGCTTTCAGAACTCGGTAACCAGCCGCCAGCTGTTCGAGCAGTTCCGTGGCTTCATGGCCGACATCGGTTATCCGTCGTCCAAGATCAAACCGGTCAGCTTCGCCACCTTCGGCGACTACAACAAAGCCATCAAAACCAGCCAGCTGGACGTGATCCCGATGGGCTGGGGGCTGGATTACCCGGATTCGGAAAACACCCTGCAGCTGTTCTACGGCCCCAACCACACGCCGGGCTCGAACAACTCGAACTACAACAATCCGGCCTTTGACGCCCTGTTCGAAAAAACCGCGGTGATGCAGCCCGGTCCGGAGCGCGAAAAGCTCTATCTGGACATGAGTCAGATGGTGCTAGACGACTGCGTGACCATCAGCGGCTTGTCGCGCAATCGCATCTATCTGTGGCACAAAGACGTGATCGGCCTGCCCAACCGCGAGATTCTGGGCGGATTCTGGCTGCGCTACGTCGACATCAAGAACGCCGACGAACAGACCGCGCCAGCGTCCTGAAACCGTGCTGCAGTACACCCTGAAGAAGCTCCTCGCGGGGCTGCCGCTGATTCTTGGCGTGACCTTCATCAGTTTCGTGCTGATGGTTTACTTCGGTCCGGACAAAACCTACGAGCTGGCCGGCAAGAACCCGACTGAGGAGCAGATCGCCCAGATCCGGGCCGATCTGGGCTACGACCAACCCTTCTTCAAGCGCTACACCACCTATGTCATCGAGCTGGCCACGCTGAATTTCGGTCACTCTGATTCCACCGGCGAACGGGTCACCCGACTGCTTGGCCGCACCATCCCGATCTCGCTGGCCCTGACCCTGCCCGGCTTCGTGCTTGGCAACGTCATCGGCATCTTGCTCGCCTTGCTGGCCGCCTACTATCGCAGCACCTGGATCGACAAAAGCATCATGACGTTTGCTGTGGTCGGCATGAGCGTGAGTTTTCTGATCATCATCATCGGCTTCCAGGTCATGTTTTCCTCGGCCTACGGCCTCAACATGTTTCCGGTGCGCGGCTGGTCGATGGACACCCTCGGCGAATACCTCTACTACGTGACCGTGCCAACCCTGGCCATCGTGTTTGTTTCGCTGGGCTACAACACGCGCTTCTACCGCGCCGTCATCGTCGAGGAGCTGGGCAAGGACCACATCCGCACCGCACGCGCCTACGGCGCCTCGGCACGCAGCATTCTGCTCAAGCGGGTGCTCAAGAACAGCATGATTCCGATCATCACGCGCATCATGTTCTCGATCCCGCTGGTGGTGATCTCCGGTTCACTGCTGATCGAAAGCTATTTCGGCATTCCCGGTGTCGGCAAGGTCACCTATGACGCCATCACCACCGGCGATCAGCCGGTGCTCAAGGCGGTTGTCGGCGCCACGGCGGTGCTGTTCGTGGTCGTCCTGATCGTCACCGATGTGCTCTACCGTCTGTTTGATCCCCGGGTGGAACTGAAATGAGTGCCGGCGAATCCTTCTGGTCGAAAGCCTGGCGCAAGTTCCTGGGCGATCGTTTTGGCCTGGCCTCGGCCGGTATCGTGCTGGGTTATTTCGTCATCGCCCTGGGCGTATGGCTGGATCTGTGGGGCCAGCAGTGGAGCACACTGACCAGCGGCAGCAATCTGCCGATGTCCAGCGCACACTGGTTCGGCACCAATCTGTCAGGCCAGGATATTTTCGACCGGGCCATTTACAGCACCAAAACCGCGTTCGAGATCGGCCTCTCGGTGGCTGTACTGAGCACCATATTGGGGGCCATCCTGGGCGCCATTTCGGGCTTTTTCGCCGGGCGCTGGAGTGACGAGGTCATCCTGTGGCTGATGGGCACCCTGGACTCGATCCCCTTCTACCTGTTCGTGGCGGCCGTGGCGTTCGCCCTGCAGGGCCATCCGCTGGCCATGCACGCGGCCATGATTGCGACCTTCTGGACCACCACCGCCCGGGTGGTGCGTGGCGAGGTCATGAAGCTCAAGGAGCTGGAATTCATCGAGGCTGCGCGCGCCATCGGCGTGCCCCAGCACCTGATCATTTTCCGCCACATCCTGCCCAACACCTCGCATCTGCTGCTGGTCCAGGCCACCATCGTGTTCGTCTCCGCGATCAAGTCCGAAGTCATCCTGTCGTTTCTCGGTCTTGGCGTGCAGGACGGCGTGAGCTGGGGCCTGATGATTGCCGAAAGCACCCAGGAGGTCATCGTCGGTCAATTCAAGAACTTCTTCGCCGCCTCGGGCATGCTGTTTGTTCTGGTCATGGCGTTCAATCTGTTTTCCGACGCGTTGCAGGACGCGCTGGATCCGAAGAAGGTTCACTAACATGAGCGAACCACTGCTCAAGGTCCGTGACCTGCAAGTCGAATTTCACACCGACAAGGGTGTGGCGCGCGCGCTCGACGGCATCAGCTTTGACGTCATGCCGGGGGAAACCCTGGGCATCGTCGGCGAGTCCGGTTGCGGCAAGTCCGTCACCTCGCTGGCCATACTGGGCCTGATCCCGTCACCGCCGGGGCGTATCGTTGGCGGGCAGATTCTGTTCCAGGGCCAGGATTTGCTCAGCCTGTCCGAACGCGAGATGCGCAAGGTCCGCGGCCGCGACATCGCGATGATCTTCCAGGAACCGATGACCGCCCTGGACCCGGTCTTCACCATCGCCACGCAGATGGGTGAAGTGCTGCGCCGGCACCAGGGCCTGACCCGCAAGCAGGCCCGCCAAAGTGCCATCGACTGGCTGGCCCGGGTGGGCATTCCCAGCCCGGAGCGGCGTATCGATGATTACCCGCACCAGCTGTCCGGCGGCATGCGCCAGCGCGTGATGATCGCCATGGCGCTGTCGTGCGAGCCCAAGCTGATCATCGCCGACGAACCGACCACCGCGCTGGATGTGACCATTCAGGCCCAGGTGCTGGAGCAGATCGTCAAGCTGTCCCAGGATCTGGGCACCGCGATGATGCTGATCACCCATGACCTGGGCGTGGTGGCGCAAACCTGTCATCGCGCCTGCGTCATGTATTGCGGCAAGCTGATCGAGCAATCGGCCACCGGGCCGCTGTTTGCAGCACCCGCCCACCCTTACACGGCCGGCCTGCTGGCTTCGGTGCCGCGTATCCGCACGCAGCGCCTGGACAGCCTGCCGACGATTGCCGGCACGGTTCCCGATCTTCTGCACCTGCCGCGCGGCTGCCGCTTTGTCGAGCGCTGCGGTCAGGCCATCGACCTCTGCCACAGCGCTCACCCGCCGCTGCAGGGGGACGAGCACAGCGGCCACGAGCTGGCCTGCTACAACCCGGTTCAAGGGGAGGTCCGCTGATGCTCAAGGTCACCAGACTGAGCAAGCATTTCCACATCGGCGGCAACCTGCTGGGGCGCGGCAAAAGCACCCTGCGGGCGGTTCACGATGTCAGCTTCGAGGTGGCCGCCGGGCAGACGCTGGGACTGGTCGGCGAGTCCGGCTGCGGCAAATCCACCCTGGGCCGCGCCGTGCTGCGCCTGCATGAACCGACCAGTGGCACGGTGGAGCTGGATGGCCGCCCGGTCACCGGCATCGACGCCAAGGCCCTGCATGCGCGACGCCGCGAAATGCAGATCATCTTCCAGGACCCTTACGCCTCGCTTAATCCGCGCCGCACCATTCTGGACACGCTGATGGAGCCGCTCGACCTGCACAACATCGGCGCGCCATCGGAGCGCCGTGCCCGGGTCGAAAAACTGATCGAGATTGTCGGCCTGCGCAAACAGGCGTTGTCGCGCTACCCGCACGAATTTTCCGGCGGCCAGCGCCAGCGCATCGGCATTGCCCGCGCCCTGACCCTGCAGCCCAAATTCATCGTCGCGGACGAAGCCGTATCGGCGCTGGATGTCTCGGTTCAGGCTCAGGTGCTGAACCTGATCCGCGAGTTGCAGGATGAGTTCGGCATCGCATTTCTGTTCATCTCCCATGACCTCGCGGTGGTGCAGCACATCTCACATCAGGTGGGTGTGATGTACCTGGGCCAGATGGTCGAACTGGCCGAAGCCGAAACCCTGTTTGCCCAGCCCAGACATCCGTATACGCGCGCTCTGATGTCGGCTGTGCCGGTGCCGGACCCGCACACTGAAAGTCAGCGCATCGTGCTCAGCGGCGATGTGCCCAGCCCGCTGTCGCCACCATCAGGCTGCCCGTTCCACACGCGCTGCCCGGACGCCATGCCACGCTGCAAAGAGCAGGAGCCTGACAATCACAACTGCGGCACGCCCGAGCAGGCGCATTGGGTGCGTTGTCATTTGTACGCCCCCGAACAGGTTGGCCTGCACAACACCCAGGATGCCCGCGCATGAGCACAAGGATTCTGGTGCTGTACTACAGCCATCATGGCGCGACCGCTGCCATGGCCCGGCAGATCGGTCGAGGCGTTGGTGAGGCTGGCGGCGAAACCCTGCTGCGAACCGTGCCCAAAGTGGCCGCAGAAACACGCGTGGCCAGCCCGGACATCCCGGACGATGGCCCGGTTTACGCCAGCGCTGAAGACCTGTCAGCCTGCGACGGCATCATCATCGGCAGCCCTACACGCTTCGGCAACATGGCGGCGCCACTCAAATACTTTCTTGATGGCACCGCCGCGCAGTGGATGAACGGCGCGCTCAAGGACAAGCCTGCCGCGGTCTTCACCTCGTCCTCCAGCCTGCACGGCGGTCAGGAATCGACCTTGCTGAGCATGAGTCTGCCGCTGCTCCACCACGGCTGCGTGCTGGTCGGTCTGCCCTACAGCGAGCCCAGCCTGAGCAGCACCCGAACCGGCGGCACGCCTTACGGCGCCAGCCATGTCAGTTTCGGTGACAACGCCGCGCCCCTGAGCGATGACGAAGCCGTGCTGTGCCGGGCACTCGGCCGGCGCGTGTGCACCCTCGCCGCGCGGCTCAAGGGCAGCCACGTATAATGCCGGCCCGCCCGATCCCGAGCCTGGCATGACGCCGCGTTTCTTTCGTTTCCTGGCCGCCGCTGCGGCCAGCGCTTTCATGCTGGTGTTTCTGCTCTGGCCCACGGTGCTGGCTCCCAGCCGCATGGCCACGGTGATCATGGGGCTGTTCAGCATTCCGGGCCTGCTGGCCCTGCCCGGTCTTTTTCGTGGCAAGACCTACACCCACGCCTGGGGCACGCTGGCCGCAACCTGCTACATCGCCTATTGCGCGATGGAGGCCTACGTCAATCTGGACAGCCGCCTGCCCGCCCTGATCTGCATGGTGCTGGGCGCGGTGTGGTTCGTGGCCAGCAATTTATTCGTGCGTGGCCAGCGGGTCCAGAATCTCTCGCAGTAACGGCACGGTGAGCTGACGCCCGTCAGCCACGGCGCGGTCGTAGGCCGCATCCAGCGCGCCTGCCAGGGCCCTGGGATCTCGCGGCAAACGGCGCAACAGAAAATCCCCCAGTCGCGGAGACCAGTGCACACCAAGGCGCTGCGCCCGGTGTGCCAGCATGGCCGACAGACCGGCTTCGTCCGGAAGTTTCAATTCCAGCATGGCGCCCCACTGCAGACGCGAACGCAGATCCGGGGTCTGCAGATCAAGCTGATCCGGCCATACCCGGCTGCACACCAGCAGTTTGCCGCCGGCCGCACGGACGCGGTCGACCAGGCGCAGCAGGAGCAGTTCGTCCTCGGCCCGCAACGCCTCGACCGCATCGACCACGATCAGACCGCTGGCCGCGAAGCTGTCGAGCATGGCGGCATCCAGCGGCGCTTCGCGCAGGGGCAGATACGCAGCCTGACGCCCCGCCTCCCAGCGCCGCCGGCAACTGGCCTGAGCAAGGTGACTCTTGCCACTGGCGCGCGGGCCGATCAGCAGTTGCAAACCTTCTTCGTCGTCGACCGCAAAATGGCGCAGCGTGGTTGCGATGCGCGCATTGGGTCCGGGCCAGAAGCTGTCAAAGTCCGAACTGCCCGGACGCTCCAGGCGTAAAAGCTGCTGGCTGGCGCTCATGCGCGGGTGTCGTCGGACTCAGGCGCCGCATCATCGTGCAGGGAAAAATCAGGCAGCTCGGCATGTGCGTACCAGTCGCTCTGAAGCCAGTGCGCCCGCAGATGACGCACCAGCACGGCCAGTGACGCGGCCACCGGCAACGCCAGCATGACCCCGACAAAACCGAACAGCTGGCCACCGGCCATCACTGCGAAAATCACCGTCACCGGGTGCAGGCCAACCTTGTCGCCCACCAGCCAGGGCGTCAGCCACACGCTTTCCAGGAACTGTCCCAGGCCGAACACTACGGCAACGCCGACCAGCGGCAACAATTCCTGTGTCTGGATGAGCATGGCCACACCGGCACTGACGATCCCGACAATAGGCCCCAGATAAGGGATGAAGCTGACAACCCCCGCGCCAAAACCGATCAGCAACGCCAGATCAAGGCCGATCAGCCACAGCCCCAGGGCATACAAGCTGCCCAGCGAAATCATCACCATCAGCTGACCGGTGATGAAGGCGCCGAGCACGTCGTCAACTTCGCGCGCCAGCTCGCTGATCTTGGGCTCCGCCCGGCGCGGCAACAGATTGCGAATCTCATCGACCAGCAGATCCCAGTCGCGCAGCAGGTAGAAGGTCACTACCGGCACCATGAACAGATTGATCGCCAGCCCCAGCATGGCGCCGCCCGAGCGGGTCAGCGGCCCGACCCACTGCGACAGCAGATCGCCGGCCTTGGACCAATGCTCGGTGATCATCTTCTTGATCGATTCGACATCCAGATGCGCCCCTTCGGGCAGCACGATGCCGACACGCGGCGCCGCATCCTGTTGCAGCCACAGCATGAACTCGGGGATGCGCTGGACCATCTCGGCGACCTGCTCATAGAGCAAGGGCAGCAGAATCAGCACCATGCCCAGACCAAGACCGCCGAACAGGGCGAAGACCAGGCACACGCCTGCGGTGCGCGACAGTTTCCAGGCTTCCAGACGATCGACGATGGGATCGCCCAGATAAGCCAGGGCAGCGCCGAGCACGAACGGCAGCAGAATCGGCGACAGCAGATGCAGCATCCACAGCAAGCCCAGCACGCCGCCAAGCAGCAATGCAGGTCTGGCCCATGGATGCGACAACATGCTCATCACTGCGCGTAGCGGTAGCGCAACTCGCGACGCTGCGAGACGGCGTAGAAACTCAGCCCTGAGCCGCCGCTTGCAGGATCACCCGCTGCGGGTTGGGCATCCTGGCCGAGCAGGGTTCCGGCCGCCGCTGCGGCTTCCTCGCGCAGAAAGCCAGCCACCGCCAGGCTGCGCTGCAGATCGCTGACCTCTCCTTCGAAATCGACCAGGAACACCACCTCGTCACCCATCAGTTCACGCGGTTGCACGGTCTCGATCAGGCTGGTGGTCTCGAGCAAATTGAGGACCCGGGCATAGTCGGCCAGCGCATTCAGACCGACCACACGCAGGCGCGCACTCTGCACCCAACCTGCCGCAACCCGGGTGACATAGCGACTGGCCAGCTCGTCGGCATACTCGTCAAAGCCCGAAGCCAGTGCCACGTTCGGCTCATCGCCCACCGTGCGCCAGCGACGCGGCTCCTGGTCCGGCTGCAGGAACGACCACAAGGCATACCACAGCCCGTCGCGGCTCTCGATGCGCACCAGCAACATGTGGCGGGTCTGGTAGCGCAACGCCGCTTGCGCGAGCCGCTCGTAATCCTCGCCGATGATGTCGAAACTGCTCACCGCCGCCTGGTCCTGTTCGTCCATCAGCGGATAGACCAGGGGCAGGCCGCGGCGCCGGGCCGCTTCAACCAGTCCCGGCAGACGTTCTTCGATGCGCTCGCGCCCGTAGACATGGCGCGGCCCCTGATCGGTCGGGCCGACCACCCAGGTCATGGTGGTGGGGCGCCGATCGTCCCACAACGGCAAGCCGGCCTGCTTGGCCGCCTGAACCAGCGCCGTGGGATCGAAATCCACGATCAGGCGCTGCCGGGTTTCGCGCTCGCCCGGGCGCAACTCAACATTGTCCTCGGCATACCGATAGCTGCGCACATAGCGCGGCGCGTTGCTCAGCAAGGCCTCGGAGGCGGCATTCAAGCTCACCGACACATCGCCGGTCATGCGCGCCAGCACATCGCCCAGCGCCGCGCGGGTGGCCGCATCGCGGGCCTCGCTGCTGCGGCTGTCCACCGGCGAACTGCCCTGATAGAAACCGGCCGGGCGCGCCACACCCGCGGCGTGGGCCTGCGGCAGGAGCAGCAGCACAAGCAGAATCAGGCTGTGACGCAATAAAACCATCGGGCTTGTCGGTCAGATGAAAACGCCAAGTGTACCGGGGGAAGGTACAATGCGCGCTGTTTTACCGCCACCAGGCTGCCTCATGCCCTCGCCCTCAGACCAAGGACCTTTGAGCTACCGCGATGCGGGTGTCGACATCGACGCCGGCAACCAGCTCGTCGAAGACATCAAACCGTTGATCGCGCGCACCCAGCGCCCCGAAGTGCTCGGTGGTCTGGGCGGCTTCGGCGGTCTTTTCCAGGTTCCGCAGGGCTACCGCCAGCCGGTGCTGGTTTCGGGCACCGACGGCATCGGCACCAAGCTCAAGCTGGGTATCGACTCCGACCGCCTTGATGGCCTGGGCCGCGATCTGGTCGCCATGTGCGTCAACGACGTGCTGGTGAGTGGCGCCGAACCACTGTTCTTTCTTGATTACTTTGCCACCGGCAAACTCGAACGCGGTGTTGCCGCCCGCGTGATCGCCGGTATCGCCGCTGGCTGCGAGGACGCTGGCTGCGCCCTGATCGGTGGCGAAACCGCAGAAATGCCGGGGCTGTATAGCGCCGGAGATTTCGATGCCGCGGGCTTCACCGTGGGCATCGTCGAGCGCGATGACATCCTCGACGGCAGCCAGGTTGGTGACGGCGATGTCATTCTTGGCCTGGCCTCCAGTGGCCCGCATTCCAATGGTTACTCGCTGATTCGCAAGGTGCTGGAACGCAGCGGCGCTGAGCCGACCCAGGACTGCGGCGGCCAGACCTTGATCGAAGCCCTGATGGCGCCGACCCGCATCTACGTCAAAGCCCTGCTGCCGCTGATCGGCGACAAACGCATCCACGCGCTGTGCCACATCACCGGCGGCGGTCTGACCGAGAACCTGCCGCGCGTGCTGCCGGATACGCTGGCCGCGCAGATCGACATGGCTGCATGGCCGCGCCCGGCGGTGTTCCAGTGGCTGCAGCAAGCCGGCAACATCGCCGAAAGCGAAATGCGCCGCACCTTCAACTGCGGTATCGGCATGGTGCTGGTGGTCGCGCCGGATCAGGTCGAGGCCTGTCGCAGTGCCCTCGAACACGCTGGCGAGACGGTCTTCGAGATCGGCCGCATGGTGCCGCGCAGCGGCGAAGCGGTGGTTTACAACGCGTGAGCGCGCCTCGCCTGGCGGTGCTGATTTCAGGCACCGGTCGCAACCTGCAGGCCATCCTGGAAGCCTGTGCCGATGGACGCATCCCTGCCACACCCAGCCTGGTGCTGAGCAACCGCCCCGACGTCGCCGGTTTGCAGCGTGCGGCGGACTTCGGGGTGGCGCATGCCACGGTGGACCACCGCGCCTATCCGGATCGCGAGCATTTTGATCAGGCGCTGGGCGATGCGCTGGAGGCGGCTCAGCCCGACATCATCGCGCTGGCCGGCTTCATGCGCATACTCACGCCCGGCTTCATCCGCCGTTTCAAAGGCCGGATGTTCAACATCCATCCATCCCTGTTGCCTCTGTATCGCGGTCTGCACACCCATCGCCAGGCCCTCGAAAACGGCGACACCTGGCACGGCGCCAGCATTCATTATGTGACCGAAGAGTTGGATGCCGGGGCGGTGATCAAACAAGGCCGCATCCGCATCCAGGCAGATGACGATGAAGCCTCGCTGGCACGCCGCCTGATGGAAAACGTGGAACTTGCACTGTATCCCGAGGTTCTCAGTTGGGCTGCGTCTGGCCGCCTGCAATGGCGTGACGGCATCGCCGTCCTTGATGATCAGCCCCTGCACCAACCGCTGTTAGGAGACTACTGATGCGCCTGATCCGCCTGCTGCCTGTTGTACTGCTGCTGTTCGCCGGTGCCGCCCAGGCAGACCGGCTGGAACCGTTCAGCGCCGATTTCCGCCTTTATCGCGGCGACACCACCCTCGGCTCGGCCACCCTGAGCCTGGTCAAGGACGCCGACAACTGCTTCGTCCACAGCTACACCGCCAAACCATCCTGGCTGTTTCGCTGGGCCACTGGCAGCATCACCGAACGCAGCGAGTTCTGCGTCAACGACGGGCGCATCACGCCGCGCTTCTTCCGCTATCACCGCAGCGGCGTCGGCGCCGATGACGAGAATTTCAGCCTCACCTTCGATGCCCAGCAGCAGACCATCACCGACCACAACGGGGTCGAGCGCGCATGGGAAGATGGCGCGGTCGATCGCCTGGCCGTGCAACTTGAGGCGCTGCGTCTGGTTGAGGGCATGAGCTTCCCGGTCGAGGAGCGCCGCCTCAATGTGACCGTGGCCGACGACGACCGCACCAAGCAGTACACCCTCGCGGTCACCGGTGAAGACACCATCAGCGTGCCCGCCGGAACCTTCCGCACGATCCGCGTCGAACGCATCAACGACCCCAAGAAAACCACGCGTTTCTGGGTCGCGCCTGAGCTGGGCTATCGACTGGTTCAGGTCGAGCAGCAGCGCAAGGACGATCCGGTGATCGGCTTCTCGCTGAAAAGCCTGCCCACAACGCCCGCGCCTTAAACCCGAACTCTCCAACCCTGACTTCGCGGGTCGAAATGCTAGGCCCCGCGTCGTTGGCGTGCGCGCAATAAAAGAATAACTGCATGTTTTTAATGGATTTAACCATCCCACCATACGAAATGTTTGCGCACCGCACCATCTACTGTTACATTAATCCATGTAACAATTATGACTGTGCTAATGAGAGGTGCGGCAATGCAAACGGAAACCACATCCCCGACCCCACGCAAGGCGCGCAAGGCCTCCCAGCCTCGTGCTGAAGTGCTGCCGACGCGGCGCGACATCGAATTCAACCTCCCGGCAGGCAAAATCAAGGACTGGAATGGCCACGGCAAGCACCTGAGCCATTTCATGAACACCTTGTCGATCCTGTTCCCGGTTGGCGAGCGCTTCTTCATCAAGGCGGTGCGCAACTACCGTGATCAGATCACCGATCCGGAGCTGGCCAAGGCGGTCACCGCCTTCATTGGTCAGGAAGCCATGCACGGACGCGAGCACGAGGACTACAACGATGCGGTTTTTGCCGCCATCGAAGACTCGGAACAGCAGGAACGCTTCGTCAAATGGCTGCTCGGTACGGCGCAGAAGATCACCCCGGACTCGTTCCAGCTGTCGGCGACCATCGCCCTTGAGCACTTCACCGCGATCATGGCGGACGGCCTGCTGCGCGAGCCGCGCATCCTGGAAGGCTCCGACCCCGCTTTTGCCAATGTCTGGACCTGGCATGCACTGGAAGAGACCGAGCACAAAGCCGTCGCCTATGACGTGTGGGAGCAGGTCATGGGTAAGGGCGCGCTGGCCTACGCCAACCGCGCCGGCGGCCTGCTGGTCGCCACGCCGATACTGTGGAGCGTGGTGGCGTACTACTACCTGCGCACGCTGCGCAAGGATGGCGAGCTGACCAACGCGCGCGGCTGGAAGAACTTCTTCAAAGTCTCGTTCGGCGAACTTGGCTACTTCCGCAAGATGGCCAAACCGTGGGCCGATTACTTCCGCCCCAGCTTCCATCCCTGGGATCACGACAACCGTCAGTTCCTCAAATTGCTGGAGGACTTCCCAGCCTCCGTGCAACAGGCGTCCTGATCTCCCCCCCCTTTGGCGGGACGCCACGGGCGCCATCGCGACGATGGCGCCCTTTTTCTTTCATAATGCCGGCCCGCCGGACACCCGGCGCAGACAGGCGGCGCAACGCAGACGCCGCGCCAACCGAGTAAAACCATGAAAAACTTCAGCAATAAGGTCGCGGCCATCACCGGCGCGGGCTCAGGTATTGGTCGCGCACTGGCGCTGCAACTGGCCGATGCGGGCTGCGCCGTAGCGATTTCCGATGTCAATGAAACTGGCCTGGCGGAAACCGCGGCCCTGCTCGCCGACAAAGGCGTCAAAGTGACCCAGCAGCGCCTGGATGTGGCCGATCGCGCCGCCGTCTATGCCTGGGCTGACCAGGTGGTGGCCGAGCATGGCCAGGTCAATCTGATCTTCAACAACGCGGGCGTGGCCCTGGCGGGCAGTGTCGCCGGCACCTCGATCGAAGATTACGAATGGATCATGAACATCAATTTCTGGGGCGTGGTCTACGGCACCAAAGCCTTCCTGCCGCATCTCAAAGCCAGCGGCGATGGCCATGTGATCAACATTTCCAGCGTGTTTGGGCTGTTTTCGCAACCCACGCAAAGCGGCTACAACGCGAGCAAGTTCGCGGTGCGCGGCTTCACCGAATCGCTGCGTCAGGAACTTGATCTGGCCAGCCACGGGGTGTCCGCCAGCTGTGTGCACCCGGGCGGCATCAAAACCAATATCGCACGTTCGGCCCGCATCAATGCGAGCATGAAGGACCTTACCGGGGTGGATGGCGAGAAAAGCACCGCCGAGTTCGAAAAGCTGTTCTCGACCACAGCCGATCAGGCTGCTGCGACCATCCTCAAAGGGGTGCGCAAGAACGCCCGGCGCATTCTGATCGGGCTCGACGCACGCGCCATCGACTCCTTCCAGCGCAGCCTGCCGGCCAACTACCAGGCCCTGCTGACCGGGGCCTTCAAGCTCGGGCGCCGCCTGCGCAGCTGAGTACCAACGGCGAAACGGATGGGCTTTGGCCGTTTCGCCTCAATGATGGGCGTGGCTGTCTGCCGCGCCCATCGCCGGCTTGACCGGCACGCTGATGTTTGTACTTGAACCGTCGGCAAACTGCAGCTGCAAGGACAGCTGAGCGCCGCTGGTCAGCGCCGTGTTCAGCCCCATCAGCATGAGGTGATCACCACCGACCTTGAGCGCGGCCTGGCCACGGGCCGGAATCTCCAGACCATTTTCCAGTTGCCGCATGCGCATCATGCCGTCCTGCATGAACATGGTGTGGATTTCCGCGCGCGCGGCCTCGGCCAATGTTGCGCCGATGAGACGCGCCGGCGCGTCGGCGGCATTAACCAGCCGCATATAACCCGCGCTGACCTTGGCGCCCGGCGGTGTTTCACGAATCCACGCCTCTTCGATGCTGACCGCTTCGGCCTGCGTCATCGGCGTGGCGGGCTCGGGGGCGCCGCAGGCACTCAGCCAAACGACAAAAAGGGTCGCAAGCAGCGGCTTCATCAGCGTGCTCATGTGCGCGGCAGCGTGACACCACGCTGTCCTTGGTATTTGCCCTTGCGGTCCATGTAAGAGGTCTCGCAAACCTCATCGGATTCCAGAAACAGCATCTGCGCAACACCTTCGTTGGCGTAAATTTTGGCCGGCAGCGGCGTCGTGTTGGAAAACTCCAGGGTCACATGGCCCTCCCACTCCGGTTCCAGCGGCGTCACATTGACGATGATGCCGCAACGCGCGTAGGTGCTCTTGCCCAGACAGATGGTCAGCACGCTGCGCGGAATGCGGAAGTATTCAACCGTGCGTGCCAAGGCAAAGGAATTGGGCGGGATGATGCACACATCCCCTTTGAAGTCGACGAAACTGTCTTCCGAGAACGCTTTGGGATCAACCACCGCCGAGTTGATGTTGGTGAAGATCTTGAATTCGTCGGCACAACGCACGTCGTAGCCGTAGCTTGAAACCCCGTACGACACGATGGGGCCGTTGTGATGCTCACGCATCTGGCCCGCCTCGAAGGGTTCGATCATGCCGTGGGATTCGGCCATGCGCTTGATCCAGCGATCCGATTTGATACTCATGCTTGCATCCGCAATGGTGGGTCGGCGTTATTCGACAACAATATCAGGGAACTCGGCTGCGCCACCGCGGCTCAAGGCCAGTGCGGTGCGGCGTGCAACCTGGAAATAACCGGCGGCCAGCGGCCCGTCCGGCTCAGCAGCCACGGTCGGCCGGCCGCTGTCGGCCTGCAGCCGCACGCCGGCGCTCAGTGGCAACTGCCCAAGCAAGGGCACATTGTACTGGGTGGCCATGGCCTGCCCGCCGCCGCTGCCGAAGATCGGGTCTTCATGCCCGCAGTTGGAGCAAATGTGGGTGCTCATGTTTTCCACGATGCCGAGCACGCTAACACCAACCTTCTCGAACATCTTCAGACCCTTGCGCGCATCCAGCAGGGCGATGTCCTGCGGCGTGGTCACGATCACCGCACCGCTGACCGGAATACGCTGGGCCAGGGACAGCTGCGTGTCACCGGTGCCCGGCGGCATGTCGATGATCAGATAGTCGAGCTCAGGCCAGCGCGTCTCGCTGAGCAACTGATGCAGCGCCTGGGTCACCATCGGCCCGCGCCAGATGGTCGGCTGCTCTTCATCCACCAGCAGTCCGATCGACATCAGGGCCACGCCATGCGCGGCCACCGGCAGCATCATCTTCTGCTCCAGCACCTCGGGCTTGGCCTCGGCAACACCGAGCATGCGCGGCTGGCTGGGGCCGTAGATGTCAGCATCAAGCATACCCACACTGGCGCCCTCGGCCGCCAGCGCAATGGCCAGGTTGGCCGACACCGTGGATTTGCCCACGCCACCCTTGCCGGAGGCCACCGCAATAATGTTGCGAATGCCGGGCAAGGGCTTGAGACTGCCTTGCACCGCCTGCGGCTCCACTTTCCAGTCGATCTGCAGCTGCAGCTGACGCCCACCCAGCAAGCCAGCCAAGTGCTCGGCCAGTGCAGCACGCAAGCTCTGCGCGTAGCGGCGGGCCGGGAACGGCAGGCAGATGTTCAGACTCAGCGTCTGTGCATCAAAGGCGATGTCGCGGACGTATTCCAGCAAGTCCGATTCCATCACGGCATCGGAAAATGCCCGCAAGGCTTGTTCGATGGCACCACGGTCCAGCACAGCACATCCTCGGGGCAAAGCCCCAATAGGCTTGAAAGGATGCGCATCTTAGCAGCCGTCACCTGCACTCGCGCACAGGCTTGAAACATCCTGCTAGTATCTGAAGCTTGGGGGCTTATTGGACAGGCATGACCCGAAAGCGTCACGCAGAGGACGTAAAAGAAGGTCAGCCTTGCCACACGGGAGACAACATGGACGCGACACCCCGATTCCTGCGGCTGACCGCAGGTTTTGTAGTTGCCGCCACGGCCAGCGTACTCAGCGCCAGCCAGGCAACCTACGTATCAACGCCTGAAGATGCACAACAGGCCTTTTCCTCACTCAGCGGCAGCGAGCAACTGCAACTCAGCGAACAGCTGAGCGGATTGCTCGGGCAGGTCAATTTTGCCGGTGTGCTGGAACCCTTCCTGAACCGCCCGCAAGCGGCAGCCCAGGATGATCCACTTGGCGATGTCCTGGATCCGCTCGGCCTCGGTGATGTTCTCGATTTGGTCGACATCCTGGCCCTGCTGCCCAGCGCGCTCAACTACACCTGGGAATATGAGATCGATGGACGCCAGGGCCAGGCCAGTGGTCTGCTCAACCTGCCCACTTTGATCGACGTGGACGGCGACTCGGTGCCAGACATCACCGCGAGCCTGTCCATTTCCGGCGCCAATCGCGTCACCATGCGCGTGGATCGCATTGGTGCCCGCCTTGGCCTGCGCGGTTTGCTCGGCGGGCTGCTGGGCAACAAGCCTCTGCCACTGAAGATCGAAGCCGTCATTGATGATCCGCGTGCCGAGTCTGACGCACTGTTTGCGCTGGGCTATGACGCCAGCACCAGCCGGGCACCCGAGCAGTTCTCCGCGGCGGTCAGCCTGACCGGTGCGCTGGATGACTCGCAGATCGGGGTGAGCTTGACCACCCGCAAAGCCGGCGACGATCTGACTTTGATTGCCAGTCAGTTCAGCCAGGGCGCCGGAGGTGCACGTGATCTAGGCCTGGATCTGTCATTGAATCTGGCCCCTGTGCCCGGCAGCGCTAACGTTGATGTGGCTCTGGGCGACCAGGTTAGCGTGCAACTGGGCGCCTCCGCCTCCAGCACGGCAGACATCCTGTTTGTTGATCACAGCCAGGCACCTGCCCAAGTTGTCACCGCACTGATCGACCAGTTGCCGACCGCGCTGAATTTGAGTCTGGCGGAAAGCCCGGAAGGTGATCGTACGCTGAGCTACAGCGGCAGCCAGGACGTGGATTTGATCCACATCACCGCCGATGGTGTGGGCGGCCTGTTCGGCAGCGCCAGCATTGTCGATCTTGAACTGGCCCAGATCCCGACCAGCATGAGCCTGAGTTTTGGCACCGCTGGTGACTTCGATCTGGACCTGGGTGGTGATGACCTCGGCCACATTGAGGCCTTGCTAAGCAACGGTCCGGACATCCGGGTACCGGCCGGCATGGATGGGGTGACCTTGCTTGAAGTACCAGGCACATCGATCCTGACGGCGCGTATCAGCGGCCTGAAACGGGTTGCCGCACAGCAAGCCCCGCTGGCCCTGGAACTGGACTCGGTGGCGGGCAATCCGTTCCGGGTGGAATTGCGAGAACAGGCTGACGCCAACGCCAAGGAAACCTACACCATTGCCCAGCTCAGCAGCATTCAACGGCACACTGAGATTTCGATTGACGAAAGCGGTGGTGCGCAACGCATCCGCTACCGTGCGGACGACGCCGCCAGTAGCTTGAGCTTTGCCACCAACACCGGTGATCGTGAAGAGATGACAGCGTCCGCCGCTCCGGTGGCCAGCAGTATCGACATCTGCGCCGCCGGTGGCACCGGTTGCACAACCTCAGGTAAAGCCGCCAATACCGGGTCATTCCGGGTTATCACCAGCCAGCCGGTGAATCTGAATCTGCGTGACTGCGACACCGCCAGCTGTGGCAATGAACTGCGTCTGACCAACCTCAACATCCGGCACCTGGATCTGGCCATCAACATCAGTGAGAACTGTACGATCTTCGGTTGCATCACGGGTTCCAAGGGCAGCATTTGGTTGGACACCGACAACCACAACCTGACCGGTGGCTTCCGCAGCCGCTCCTCGGATTTCAATGTCAACGGCGTATTTGGTTCGGGTTTCAAAACCAACAACCGCTATGTCAGCTGGAACAATTTCATCCCCAGCAAATCCGGCAGCATTTCCTGCGGCTCGGGAACATTCCTGGACGTCACCGTGATCGGCATCACGATTGATGTCTCGGGTCTGTATCTGTGTTGACGGCGTCAATTCGGCTTTAATCAGAAACCCGCTACGGCGGGTTTCTTTATGTTCGGGCCGGTGGCCTATGGCAAAATAGCGTGTTTTCCCAAGACTTTTCTGCCATGCGCCGCATCCTCGTCACCCATGCTTTGCCCTATGCCAATGCTGCCTTGCATTTCGGGCACATGCTGGAGTCGACCCAGACGGACATCTGGGTCCGTTATCAGCGCCTGTGCGGACACGACTGCCGCTTCGTGTGTGCCCATGATGTGCATGGCACGCCCATCATGCTGATGGCTGAAAAGCGCGGCATGAGCCCGGAGCAGCTGGTTGAAGAGGTTGGCGAGCAACAGCGCAAGGACTACGCCGAGTTCTTCATCAGCTACGACAATTTCTACACCACGCACAGCGACGAAAACCGCGAGCTGGCAAGCCTGATCTACACCCGCCTGAGTGAAGCTGGCCACATCGAGCGGCGCAACATCATGCAGGCCTACGACCCGGTCAAGAACATGTTCCTGCCGGATCGTTATGTGCGCGGCGAGTGTCCCAATTGCGGGGCCGAGGACCAGTACGGTGACAACTGCGAGGTGTGCAGCGCGACCTACGCTCCCACCGACCTCAAAAACCCACGCTCGGTGGTCTCCGGAGCCACGCCGGAGCAGCGCGAGTCCGAGCACTTCTTCTTCAAGCTGGGGGATTTCGGCGACTGGTTGCAGCAATGGCTGGACAACGCGTCGATTCAGTCCGCGGTCAAGAGCAAACTGGCCGAATGGTTTGACGGCGGCCTGCAAGACTGGGACATCTCCCGCGATGCCCCCTACTTCGGCTTCGAAATCCCCGGCGCACCCGGCAAGTATTTCTACGTCTGGCTGGATGCGCCAATCGGCTACATGGCCAGTTTTGCCGACCTGTGCAAGCGCGAAGGCCTGGATTTCGACGCCTACTGGAACGCCGATTCCGAGGCCGAGGTGTATCACTTCATCGGCAAGGACATCACCTACTTCCACACGCTGTTCTGGCCGGCCATGCTGCATGGTGCCGGCTTCCGTGCGCCGACCAGCGTGTTCGCCCACGGTTTTCTGACCGTCAACGGCGCCAAGATGTCGAAATCGCGTGGCACCTTCATCCAGGCACGCACCTACCTCAACCATCTGCCAGCCGAATATCTGCGTTATTACTTCGCCGCCAAGCTGTCCAGCGCAGTCGAGGACATCGACCTGAGCCTGGATGATTTCCAGGCCCGCGTGAATTCCGATCTGATCGGCAAGTACGTCAACATCGCTAGCCGCACCGCGGGCTTCATCAGCAAACGCTTCGACGGACGCTTGGGCGACAGCCTTGATCAAGCCAAGCTGTTCGATGAATTTGCCGCGGCCGGTGACGAAATCGCCGAGCTTTATGAAAAACGCGAATTCAGCCAGGCGATCCGCCGCATCATGGCGCTGGCCGACAAAGCCAACCAGTACGTGGCCACCAAGGAACCCTGGAAACTGGCCAAGCAGGAGGGCAGCGATGCGCAACTGCAAGCCATCTGCACCACCGCACTGAACCTGTTCCGCCTGCTCACACTGTATCTGACGCCTGTACTGCCGCAGACCGCCGCCCGAGTCAGCGACCTGTTCCGCTATGCCGAACTGGACTGGGACACGCGCGCCGAGCCCTTGCTGGATGCACCGATCAACAAGTTCTCGCCGCTGATGCAGCGGGTGGACCCCAAGGCCGTGCAAGCCATGCTGGACGAAGAAGCCGCCAACAAAGTCGAAGCCAAACCCGAGGCCAAGCCGGACAAAACCAGCAAAAGCGCAGCGGCCGATGATACCCAGACCATTGGCATCGACGATTTCAGCAAAGTCGACCTGCGCATCGCGCGCATTGCCAAGGCCGAGCATGTGGAGGGCGCCGACAAACTGCTGCGTCTAACCTTGGATGTGGGCGAGCTGGGCGAGAAGCAGGTCTTTGCCGGCATCAAATCGGCCTACGCGCCTGAAGATCTGCAGGGCCGCCTGACCGTGATGGTCGCCAACCTGGCGCCGCGCAAGATGAAATTCGGCCTCTCCGAAGGCATGGTGCTGGCCGCCGGCGCAGGCGGTAAAGAGCTGTTTATCCTCAGTCCGGACGAGGGCGCCGCACCGGGCATGAAAGTAAAGTAAGGAATGCGTATTAAATCTTTACGTAATAAGAACATGACGTTTACCAAACTTTATTGAATAAGCCTCTCGCAACTCCCTAAACTCCGCGCACCATGACACTGCCACCGCCACATTCCCCCTCTGCAGACCAGGCCTTGAACCTGGTCGGGCGGGTTTTGCCGTGAGCGATTACCTGCTGATCATCATCGGCACCGTGCTGGTGAATAACTTCGTGCTGGTCCAGTTTCTCGGCCTGTGCCCGTTCATGGGCGTCTCCAAGAAAGTGGAAACCTCGATGGGCATGGCGCTGGCCACCACATTCGTGCTGACCCTGTCTTCGGTCAGTTCCTATCTGGTTGAGCAATACCTGCTGGCCCCGCTGGGTCTGGAGTACCTGCGCACCATCAGCTACATCCTGGTCATCGCGGCCGTGGTCCAGCTGACCGAAATGTGGGTGCGCAAATCCAGCCCCTTGCTGCACGAAGTGCTGGGCATCTACTTGCCCCTGATCACCACCAACTGCGCGGTGCTTGGCGTGGCCCTGCTGAATGTGCGCGAGGCGCACAATTTCATCGAGTCGGCCCTGTTCGGCTTTGGCGCCGCCGTCGGTTTCTCACTCGTGCTGATTCTGTTTTCGGCCATGCGCGAGCGCATTGCTGTTGCAGACGTGCCTGACGCCTTTCAGGGCGCACCCATTGCGTTGATAACCGCCGGCCTGATGTCACTGGCCTTTCTCGGCTTTTCGGGGCTGGTCTGATGTTGACCGCCATCCTGGCATTTGGCGGACTGGCCGCTGCTTTCGGCATCGCCCTGGGCGTGGCCTCGGTGCGCTACAAGGTCGAAGGCGACCCCCTGGTTGACCAGATTGACGCCATCTTGCCGCAGACCCAGTGCGGCCAGTGCAGCTACCCGGGCTGCCGGCCCTATGCCGAAGCCATTGCCAACGATGAGGCCGAGATCAATCAGTGCCCGCCCGGCGGCGAAGACGGTGTCATTGCGTTGGCCGAACTGCTGGGCCGCGAACCACTGCCGCTGAATCCGGACAACGGTGTTGCCGACGACGAAAAGTATCAGGCTGTCATTGACGAAGACCGCTGCATCGGCTGCACCTTGTGCATTCAGGCCTGCCCGGTGGATGCAATCGTAGGTGCCAACAAGCTGATGCACACGGTCATCGAGAAGGAATGCACCGGCTGCGAGCTGTGCGTACCGCCGTGCCCGGTGGACTGCATCGACATGGTTGCGATCAAGCCGACGATCACCACCTGGAAGTGGACCCCGCCGCAGCAGGATGCCGCCTGATGTTCGGCCTGCTGAAAAAAAACGACGGCTTCAAGGGTGGCCTCAAGCTCGAGGGGCACAAGCTGCATGGCGAGGCCGGTGCGATCCGTACTGCGCCGCTGCCCAGCCGTGTCACCTTGCCGGTTAGCCAGCATATTGGCGCACCGACCGTGCCCGAAGTCGAAGTCGGCCAGCGGGTGTTGCGCGGCCAGGTACTGGCCAACAGCGACAGCTTCATTGCCGCGCCGGTGCACGCCAGCATCTCCGGCACCGTGGTCGAGATTACCCACAAACCAGTGCCACATCCTTCCGGCTTGCAGGCGCTGGCCATCGTAATCGAGTCCGACGGCCAGGATGAAGCGTTGCCGCAACCGGCCTGGCCACCGGCAGAAGATCCGTTTTCCCTGGACCCGGCCACGGTGCGCGAGCGCGTCCGCGCCGCCGGCCTTGTCGGGCTTGGCGGTGCGGCCTTTCCATCGGCGGTCAAGCTCAACCCGGGGCGGGATTCGCTGGTCAACACGCTGATACTCAATGGTGCCGAATGCGAGCCGTACATCAGCTGCGATGCGGCACTGATGCGCGAGCGCGCCGAGGATATTCTCAGTGGCGCGGAACTGATCCGGCGCAGCCTCGGCGCCCAGGAATGCCTGATCGGACTGGAGGACAATGCCACCGATTCAGCCACTGCGCTGCGCAGCGCGCTGAAAGCCTCGGGCTATAAACAGATCAGTATCCGGGTGGTGCCCACACGCTACCCGCAAGGTGGCGAGAAACAGCTGATTCAAACCCTCACCGGGCGCGAAGTCCCGAGCGAGGGCCTGCCGCTGGATATCGGCATCGTGGTCCACAATGTGGGTACCGTGGCTGCCATCTGGCGCGCTCTGCGCTATGCCGAACCGCTGACCTCGCGGGTGGTTACGGTCACCGGACCGGGCCTCGCCCAGCCCCGCAACCTGGACGTGCGCCTGGGCACACCCGTCAGCGAACTGATCGCACATTGCGGCGGCTACAGCCATGAACACACCCGCCTGATCATGGGCGGTCCCATGATGGGCTTTGCCCTGTCCAGTGATCAGGTGCCGGTGGTCAAAGCCACCAACTGCGTGCTGGTCGAGGTCAATCAGGCTGAGCCGGTCGAACAGGCCATGCCGTGCATTCGCTGCGGCGAATGCGTAGACGTGTGCCCGGCCAGTTTGTTGCCGCAACAGTTGTACTGGCATGCCCGTGCCAAGGAATTCGACAAGACCCAGGATCTGCACCTGTTCGACTGCATCGAATGCGGTTGCTGTGCACAGGTGTGCCCGTCACATATTCCTCTGGTGCAGTACTACCGTTACGCCAAGACCGAGATTTATCAGGCCGAGCAAGAAAAACGCAAAGCCGATATCGCTCGTGATCGGCACGAATTCCGGCTTGAGCGTCTGGAAAAAGAAGCGCGCGAGAAAGAAGAAGCGCGTCGACGCAAGCGCGAAGCGCTGAAAAAACCGGCTGCAGATGCACCCAGCGCGGCGCCGCCCAAACCCTCCGGTGGAAATGACGCCATCGCCGCAGCCATCGCCAAGGCCAAAGCGCAAAAAGCCAAGGCAGCAAAAACCACAGGTGCAAACACTGCGGCGGATGCGATTGCCAAGGCCAAAGCGCTGGCGGCCGCAAAGACGCCGGCACCGGACACCAGCGCCACTGCGGATGACCCGGTCGCTGCGGCCATCGCCAAGGCCAAAGCCGCCAAGACCGCGAAAGCTGCCGGCGCAAACCCGGCCGCAGACGCCATCGCCAAAGCCAAGGCGCGGGCTGCCGCGAAAAAAACCGCCGATGTGGACGAACCCGCAGTCGCACAAACCGATGATCCAGTCGCTGCGGCCATCAGCAAGGCCAAAGCCGCCAAGGCTGCAAAAGCGGAAGGCTCAAATGCAGCTGCGCAGGCCATTGCCAAAGCTAAAGCGCTAGCTGCCGCGAAAACATCTGATGCTGCGGGCGAACCAGCCCCACCACCATCCGATGATCCGGTGGCCGCGGCCATTGCCAAGGCCAAAGCCGCCAAGGCCGCAAAAGCGGACGGCTCAAATCCGGCCGCAGAGGCCATCGCCAAAGCCAAAGCGGCCAAAGCCGCCCGTGAGAAATCATCCTGATGCCACGCAGCTCGCCACATCTGCCGGTCGCCGCCCGGGTCAATCGGGTCATGCTCAGTGTCTGCCTGGCCCTGCTGCCCGGTGTGATCGCCAGCTACTGGTTCTTCGGCTGGGGCGTGCTGGCCAATCTGGCCCTGGCCAGCGCCACCGCCGTAGCCAGCGAAACCCTGATGCTGGCCATACGTCGGCGGCCGATACGCAAATTTCTGCTTGACGGCAGCGCCCTGGTCACCGGCCTGCTGATCGGTCTGTCGATCCCGCCCTACGCCCCGTGGTGGCTGGTGGTGTTCGGCGCCAGTTTCGCGCTGATCTTCGGCAAGCATCTGTACGGCGGACTGGGCTACAACCCGTTCAATCCCGCAATGCTGGGCTTTGTGGTGCTGCTGATCGCTTTCCCGGCGGAAATGAGCGCCTGGGTTAACCCCTCGGCCGATCTGGATCAGACCCGCCTGACCGCCTACAGCCAGGGACGCATCGGCTTGGAAGAGCTCGACGGGCTGACCGCGGCCACCCCGCTGGATCACGTCAAGACCGAGCTTTCACGCCAGCAGACCAGCCAGGAGGCCGCAGCCAGCATGGCCAGCGGGCCTGTGGCCGGCTTCGCCTGGGACTGGATCAATCTGGCCTTTCTGGCCGGCGGTCTGTGGCTGCTGCTGCGCGGGATCATCCGCTGGCAGATTCCGGTTGGTTTTCTAGCCGGGCTGGGTCTCATGACGCTACTGTTCTGGCTGGGTGACGCCGACCGCCATCCTGGCCTGCTGCATCACTGGTTCAGCGGCGCGACCATGCTCGGCGCCTTCTTTATTGCAACCGACCCGGTGTCGGCCAGCACCACGCCGCGCGGGCGCCTGTACTACGGCCTGGGCATCGGCGTGCTGGTCTACATCATCCGCAGCTTTGGCGGCTATCCGGATGCAGTGGCTTTTGCAGTTCTGCTGATGAACATCTGCGTACCGCTGATCGACCACTACACGCCGACCCGCACCTACGGCACGGGGCCACGTCAGCCATGAACGAAGCGCAGAAACAGGCTTTGCGCAGCGCCGCCGTACTGGCCACCTTTGCGGTGATTGGCAGCGCACTGCTGGCCAGCGCCAACTGGCTGACCCGCGAGCGGATCGCCGAAAACGAGCGGCAGAGCATGATCACCCAGCTGCAGGAGATCCTGCCCGCTGACAGCTATGACAATGCTCTGCTGCAGGACACGCGCACGCTCACGCTGCCGGGCAATATCTCCCCCCCGGGCGAAGACACGCTGTACATCGCACGCCGCAATGGCATGGCCGTGGCCGCCATCCTGCCGGTCACCGCGCCCAACGGCTACAGCGGCGCCATCGATATGCTCGTCGGCATCCGTCGCGACGGCACGGTCGCTGCCGTGCGGATCACCCGCCACCGTGAGACACCGGGCCTGGGCGACGGCATTGACCGTTCGCGCAGCGACTGGATCACCCAGTTCGACAACACCTCGCTGAACCAGCCGGAAAACTGGGCGGTGCGCAAGGACGGCGGCAATTTCGACCAGCTCACCGGCGCGACCATCACGCCGCGCGCTGTGGTCAAAGCCGTGCACGGTGCGCTGGCATACTTCAAGGATCACCAACAGGACATATTCGGCGATGGCGACGTATAGCGAAATCACCATCAAAGGCCTGTGGACCAACAACCCGGGCCTGGTTCAACTGCTTGGCCTGTGCCCCTTGCTGGCGGTGAGCACCACCGTCATCAACGGTCTCGGCCTGGGTCTTGCGACCATGGCCACGCTGGTGGCCTCCAATCTGATCGTGTCGCTGATCCGCAACTGGGTGCGTCCGGAAGTGCGTATCCCGGTCTTCGTGATGGTGATCGCGGCCATTGTCACCGCGATTGAATTGCTCATGAACGCGTATCTGCACCAGCTGTACCGCGTGCTGGGCATTTTTATCCCGTTGATCGTGACCAACTGCAGCATCATCGGTCGGGCCGAAGCCTTTGCCTCCAAGAACGGACCTCTGCCGGCGGCGCTCGATGGTTTCGCCCAGGGTCTGGGCTTTGCCTTGTGCCTGGTGGTGCTCGGCGCCCTGCGCGAAGTGCTGGGCCACGGCACGCTGCTGGCCGATGCTGATCTGCTGTTCGGCCCCCTCGCTGCCAACTGGGAAATCGTGCTGATTGAAGATTTCCGCGGCCTGCTGCTGGCCATCCTGCCGCCCGGCGCCTTTCTGGGGCTGGGCCTGATGATTGCCGGCAAAAACTGGTTTGACCGCCATCAGGCCGACAAAGCCAAGGCTGCCACCTCGCTGGCCTCGCCCGCCGCCATCTGAGACCACCACGTGGGGTATGCCATGATGCGCCCATGGCAAATCTGCTGATTGTTTACCACAGCCAAAGCGGGCACACCGAGGGGCTGGCCAAGGCGGCACTCAAGGGCGCCCGTCACCACGACATCCATAACGTCGAGGTGCGCTTCATCCGCGCCCATGAGGCTGACGAAAACGACCTGCTGTGGGCCGATGGCATCCTGTTCGGCACGCCGGAGAATTTCGGCTACATGTCTGGCGCGATGAAGGATTTCCTCGACCGCACCTATTATCAGGTCGAGGGCCAGCTGGGTGGCCGGCCGTACGCCATTTTCATCTCCTGCGCCAACGATGGGCGCGGCGCTGCAGCCGCCATACACCGCATCATGAACGGCTACGCGCTCAAGGAAGTGGCCGACCCGCTGATCTGCCGTGGGCGCCCCAAACCACAGCACCTTGAAGCCGCCGAAGAACTCGGCATGACCATGGCCGCGGGCCTGGAAGCAGGGGTTTTCTAGCATCGCGCAGAGCCGCCGGCAAAGGGCATCTTGCTCCAACGGCAATGTCTGCTAGCCCCCCCCGTCCTACTGAACTGCGGCACTCCGCGATGCGAGGCGCTGAATGGCTATCAGCAAAGCCCGTTTAATCTCGGCAGGCACGACCTCGGCATCGCTCAAAAAGCGAATCATGGCGCGGTGAGCCAAACCCACAATCCACTCGCGCAGCAGATCGGCCTGAATATCGTCAGCGATGCTCCCTTCACGCTGCCCGGCGCTGAGCATGCCCTGCGCCACACGGTGCAGGGGCGCCTGCACAAATGAACGCTCGCCAACCCAGTAACGCTGAGGGATCGTCAGAAAGACAATGGCGGCAACATCCTTTCGCTCAAAGTAGTAGTCACACCAGCACTCAAAAAATGCACTGAGCTGACGCAACGGCTGCTGGTATTGCCTCGCCGCTTGCAAGCACTGCAAATGTAATGTTTCCAGGTCGTCCTGGATACACGCGAACAGCATTTCGTCCTTGTTACCGAAATACTTGTAGACCGTTTTTGGACTGACACCAGCCTCGGCACAGATATCTCGTATTCCCACATCCTGATACGACGCGGCGGCAAACCGCTTCAGGATCGTGCTGCGCAATTTCTCCAACGTGGCGGGAGAAATCTCTCGACCATCATGTAATTTCGGCACGGCGCATTCCAACGAAAACTCGGCGATTGACGGGCGGCACAGTGTAATGCAACATAGGGAAACATTGTTTTCCTTTTAAGCCTATGCTTGCACTCAGCATCTACACAACCGCCTTCGCCGCGCTACTGATCACCGCCGAAACGATCGTAACCCTGCGCGAGCGCAAGTACTGGCCCCTGTCTTTTGATGATTACGCAACGGCGATCTGCCTGCTGGTCGCAGTGTATGCCGTGCCCAAATCGGTGAGCTTGCCGCTGTTACTGGTTGCGTGGTCTTTCTGCAGCGGAAACCTCTACGCGATGTTGTTCACACGTATGGATCCAACCACCGGGAGCCGCCAACGCCTGCCGGTTCTGGCGCTGGGACTTGTGCTCAGCCTGATTGGAATCGGCATGAGCTTTTTTCAACTTATTCAGAGTATTGCGCCATGAAACAGCATCTCAGCGGCGATCAAATCGAACACTACCAGCTCAATGGCTTCGTCTGCCCAATCGATGTCCTCTGCGAGTCTGACGTGGCCCGTCTGCGTGGCGAACTTGAGGGCATGGAGGAGTTGCAGGGTCATGTCATGAACAAGGCTCAGTGCAACAAAACTCATCTGCTATACGACTGGGCTGATGAGCTGGTTCACCATCCCGCCATTCTGGATGCTGTGGAGTCCCTGATCGGACCCAACATCCTGTGCTACATGAGCAACCTCTTCATCAAAGAGGCCGGCAGCAGCAGCTACGTCTCCATGCATCAGGACGCAGCATACTGGGGCGTTGATGCCGATGATGTTGTCACCGCATGGATCGCGTTGAGCCCGGCGACACGCAAATCCGGCGTCATGAAAGTGCAGCCAGGCTCGCACAAGACCCAGCTGGAACAACACAATACTTACGCCAAGGACAATCTTTTGAGCCGCGGCCAAGAAATCGCCTCTCACCAACTCGAATCGGGCAGCCAGCTCTACATGGAGCTGCAGCCCGGCCAGATGAGTCTGCATCATTTCATGCTGGCACATGGTTCCGATGCAAATCACTCCAACGACCGACGCATCGGGCTTGCCATCCGCTATGTCAATGCTTCCGCGCGCAAGATTGGACAACCCGAATCGGCCTTACTGGTTAGAGGGACGAATACCGGGGGCTTTCTGCTGGAGCAGCGCGCACGCTCGCTGACACGCCGCCAACGAACTCGCCAGCATGCCCAGGCATTGCGCCGACAATTGCCGAATATCTTTGCCCCACAAAAATCGGCAAACCTCAGCGAACGCCTGCGTTTATTTTTAACCACTCGCTTTGCTGTGCTGTACACCTATTTCCGTGAAATGCGCGCTTAGCCAAGAAACGCTGGAGACCTCTGCTGTGAACTGTGTTGAAAACGCCAAAACCTTTGCCGAATTCTACCCCCTGTATCTGGCAGAACATGCCGACCGGAATTGCCGTCGTTTACATGTTGTCGGAAGCATCGCTGCATTGCTCTTGCTCACCGCAGGCATACTCAGCCAACAGTGGCTCTTCTTGATCGTTGTTCCTGTTGTCGGATACGCATGCGCCTGGGTCGGGCATTTTTTCTTTGAAAAAAACCGGCCCGCAACCTTCAAACGGCCCCTTTATAGCCTTATGGGGGACGGCATGATGTTGTGCGACATCGCCAGAGGGAAAATTAAAATATAAATACGCCAGCTCATGCCCGCCTTAATTGAGGGCAACACTTAATCCGCGTTGATGCGTGTCAATAAAATCAAGGCGCAATGCATCTCTCGTATATTCGTGCGCTTTTTGTTCTGACATCAGGGGTAGAATAAAACCACAATCAGAACAAAAGTTACCTTCGATGAGAGACACGGTGCGCATAGGGATAGTAGTGCTGGGTGCATTCGCCTTTTCATTCATTTCTGGATGCCAAGGCGGACGAAATATTCCCGCATCAGCAAACACGGAAGCGCTCACAAAATGGGTCAACGTTTTTGTCGGAACCCAATCTGGCGCTGAGGACTTCGGCACTGGCGGGGGCGGAGGAAATACCTTTCCTGGTGCAACCTTGCCGTTCGGCATGCTGCAATTCAGTCCCGGCACGGCGCCGTCTACAGACAATTTCTCTGGTGGCTACACTTATTCAGACAGCGTCATAGACGGTTTCAGCCTGACCCATATTTCGGGTGCCGGCTGTGCGATTTATCAAGATATTCCTATTATGCCCACGGCGCTGGATGTTATTCAGTCGCCTGCTCGTCTGCTCAGCGCGAGCAGTAACCCGCGCTACCACGCAGCGTTCGATCACGCTCGCGAGCACGCGGAGCCGGGTTACTACCAAGTTCTGCTAAATCCCGACAGCGCTACACCGATCGACGTCGAGTTAACCGCCACCCGTCGCAGTGGCATGGCCCGCTTCGGGTTCGCCGATGTGGATGTTGGACGCATTTTGCTCAATCCAGGCGGCAGTGAGATGGCCAACGGCCTGGCAAGCATTTCTATTGATCCGCAGGCGAACGAAGTCAGCGGAGCAAGTAGCAGCGGACGGTTTTGCTACCAAGACAATGAATACACCGTGTATTTTGTCGCACGCTTTGATGCGCCGATCATTGAACACGGCGTGTGGGACAAACTGTCGTTGAGACCGGGTGGCACACAGGCGAGCGACCGATTCCCGCTGCCCATCAACGCTCAACCCATCCCCGGTGGCCCAGCCCAGTTGCCCGGCGATCCCAGCACTACCGCCCAGGCCGGGGGCTGGGTAGGGTTCAACACTCGCGCGTATCCACACATTCAGATGAAGGTCGGTATTTCCTTTGTCAGCATTGAAAATGCGCGCGCCAATATGCTGGCTGAAAACCCAGGGTGGCGATTCGATGACTTACGCCATCAGGCCGCGCAAACCTGGCACCAGGAACTCTCCCGCGTTGAGTTAACGCAAGCAACGGCGCAACAGAAACGCCTGTTTTACACCGCGCTTTATCACAGCCTGCTCTCGCCAAACACGTTCAGTGATGTCAACGGCGATTACCTTGGCATGGATGGGCAACTGTACAACAGCGCGGATCGGCCGCAGTACAGCACGTTCTCGGGCTGGGATACATACCGCACGCAAATGCCTCTGCTGGCGATGCTGACGCCGCGGCGCGCGAGCGACATGCTGCATTCATTGCTCAACAACTATGAACACAGCGGGTGGCTGCCCAAATGGTCATACGCGAACCAGCATACCGATGTCATGGTCGGTGACCCCGCCGCACTGCTGATCAGCACCGCCCAGGCCATGGGGGCCGTTCACTTCGATCACGAGCTTGCACTGCAAGCGATGCTTAAAGGTGCGACTCAGCCAGCTGGCGCACAGCAATACTTGTTGCCCGGTAATGCGGGTTATATACAACGCCCTGGTCTGCAGGCGTTTCTCAACAGAGGTTACATCCCCTACGAGTTCAGCGTGCCATCTGGCGCATTTGGCCTGATCCATCGAGGGCTGGTTTGGGGCACCGTGTCGACTGCGCTGGAATACGCACTCGCCGATTTTGCCATCTCCCAGTTTGCCCAGCGAATCGGGCAGACCGCGCTCGCCGGGCTGGCGGAACTGCAACCTGACGCATGGCTTAAGAACTTCAACCCTGCCAACGGGTACATACAACCACGACTAATAAGCGGGCTGTTTTTACCCAACTTTGACCCCGCCAGCGGGCTGGGTTACACCGAAGGTAGCGGAGCCCAGTACAGCTGGTTTGTGCCCCACCAAATGAACGCATTGGTCGCAAGCATTGGCGGTGTAGACATCGCCCGCACTCGGCTGGACGCATTTTTCACTCAACTCAATGCAGGGCCCGAGGCCGAACACGCTTTCCTGGGCAACGAGCCTTCGCTGTTCACCCCCTGGATTTACGCATGGCTGGATCAGCCCGGCAAGATTACACCGCTCGTCTGGTCTGCCTTGACGAGCCTGTATGCTGACGAACCCGGCGGCATGCCAGGCAATGATGACTTGGGCGCCATGTCATCATGGTGGGTATTGGCGTCTCTGGGCCTGATGCCCGCTATACCCGGCACCGATACCCTGCTGTTAAATGCTCCGCTAGTGACAGACGCCACACTGCACCGCGAGAACGGCACATTGAGGATTCGCCGCACAGGTACTGGCAGTCAAATTCAAGGCTTACGGGTCAATGGACAAGCCCACCACCGCGCCTGGCTGCGTCACACCGACTTGCCTGACGGAACTACGCTTGAATTTCAGTTGGACGATGCCCCGTCAAATTGGGCACAAGCCCCATCAGCCCGTCCTCCTGGTTAAGCGATATTGCAGCCCTGACACCGCCAACCTACACTCCCGGCACAATAGAGGAGATAAGAATGGCACTGTTGTTGACCCTGATTGGGGTTTTGGTTGCGTTGGCAGCGCAAGGCGCACTGGTTCTGTTTCTGCTGAATCTGGGTCCGTTGGGCATTGACCACGGCGAGCCCATCAATGTGGTCGCCGCATTGGCAATCAATATCAGCTTGCTGTTGTTCTTTGGCGCCCCTCACAGCCTTATGGCTCGCCCCCGCTTCAAGCAATGGTGGACACAACTTGTCTCACACAAAGCCGAGCGCGGCGTTTACATGCTGATGTCCGGCCTTACTTTGGCCACGGTGGTGCATTTCTGGTCGCCACTGCCACAGGACATCTGGTCATTCTCCTCTGAACTCGTGCGCTGGGCCTTGTTCGCGTCGTTTGGCCTTGGCTTGGGCATCGTTTTCTGGGCGATATTCGCAGTCGATTTTTTCCACTTTCATGGGTTTCGCCAAGCCACCACGGATAACGCCGTGGAGCCGCCGTTCACGGTTCGCGGACCTTACCGCTTTGCCCGCCACCCCATACAGACCGGTTTGATTATTGCCCTGTGGTCAACACCTGACATGACACTTGGGCATCTGCTGTTCGCGGCAGGTATGACAGCCTACAGTCTGATCGCCACGCTGATGCTGGAGGAACGGGACCTGCACAAAGCACTGGGGGACGACTACCAAGCCTACGTCCGCCGCGTACCGGCAATTGTCCCCGGCTTCTTGATCCCCGGACGCCGCTCCCGATAAACCAACGGGCTGGCCACACGCATCAGCGTTCAGTCGGTCGTCATCAGCATGGACAAGGTCTGCCGCGCCTGCGCCGGGCCATTGCTGATGATCGCGTCGACCTGCAATTCCAAGGCCACCTTGAGGTGACGCGGGGCATCCACGGTGTAGGCAAACAGATGCCGGCAAGCCGCGTGCACACGCGCCACGTCCGCCACGTCAAAACGGCGGATATCCACGCAGACCGCATGCAAGGCATCAAGCACCTCCTGCGACATGCGGTCCAGATCATGCGGATGCTCCAGGTTGTGCACGCAGCGCAAATGGGCATGGCTGCGTAGCACCTCCAGCAACACCGCCTCGGAAAAACTCAGCACATAGATGCGATGCAGGTGCTGGTGGGCACTGACGCGGTCGGCCACGCGGCGGGCCAGGCGGGTGGCCCACTCGGGCTTTTTCAGCGCCCCCACCGGTTTGATCTCCAGATACAGATCGGTCACCTCGCCATAGCACTCCAGCACCTCGTCGAGATCAAGAATGCGGGTACCCGCGAACTCCTCGGAAAACCAGCCGCCAACATCCAGCGCACGCAGTTCCTCACGGGTGTACTGAGCAATGCGCCGGTGCTTCATGCCGAGCATGGACAGGGTCTTGTCGTGGAACACCACGACCTGCTCGTCACGGGTCAGCTGCAGATCCAGCTCCAGGCCTTGGGCGCCCTCTTGCAAAGCCAGATCAAAGGCCGGTGCGGTATTTTCCGGTCGCGCCCAAGAAGCGCCGCGGTGTCCAATGATGCGGGGAGTTTTCATCAAGCAATCGCTGGGTGACAATCTCGGCCTACTCTACGCCAAGCCCGCCAAGAATGGATGCCCAGAATCTGCCGCTCAGCGGTATTCGCGTGATCGAAGTGGGCCAGTTGCTGGCCGGCCCTTTTGCCGGTGCCATGCTGGCCTATTACGGCGCCGAGGTGATCAAGATCGAACCGCCAGGTGGTGACCCGATCCGGCGCTGGCGCACCCTCAAGAACGGCACCTCATTGTGGTGGGCGTCTATTGGGCGCAACAAGAAATCGCTGGGGCTGGACCTGAAACAAGCCGAAGGCCGGGCTTTGCTGCGTGAACTGAGCCGCGATGCCGACGTGCTGATCGAAAATTTCCGTCCCGGCGTGATGGAGGAATGGGGGCTTGGGCCTGACACACTGCTTGGCGACAATCCGGACCTGATCTACAGCCGGGTGTCCGGATACGGGCAGAGCGGGCCGTATGCCCACAAGCCCGGCTTCGCCTCGGTGTGCGAGGCATTCAGTGGCTTCCGCTATCTCAATGGCTTCCCCGAGCAAGCCCCGGTGCGGCCCAATCTGTCGATTGGCGACACCATTTCGGCGATGCACGCGGTGATGGGGATCCTGCTCAGCCTGACCGGGCGCCTGCGTGGCCGAACCACTGGCCAAGTGGTTGATGTGGCCCTTTACGAATCGATGTTCAATCTGCTCGAAGCGGTGGTACCGGAATACAGCGGCGCGGGCCAGATCCGCCAGCCTGCGGGCACCACCGTGACCGGCATCGTACCGACCAACACCTACCGCTGCAGCGACGGCAAGTTCGTGGTCATCGGCGGCAACGGCGACTCGATCTACCGCCGCCTGATGGAGGCGATCGGGCGCCAGGACCTGGCGCATGACCCGGCTCTGGCCGATAACGCCGGCCGCGTTGAACACGAGACAACCATCGACGGTGCAATCAGCGCATGGTGCGCCAGCAATACGGCGTCTGCGGTCATCCAATGTCTGGAGACAGCCCGCGTGCCGGTCGGCCCGATCTACAACGTGGCCGACATGATGGCCGACCCGCACTATCAGGCGCGCGGTCTGTTCGAAAGCGTGGATGTGGACGGCGACACCGTGCAGATCCCGGCGATCCTACCACGCTTGGAATCCAGCCCCGGGCGTACGCAGTGGCCCGGTCCGGCGCTGGGTGCACACAGCGATGAGGTGCTGACCAGCGTACTGGGCAAGGATTCCCAGCAGATCGCGGCCTTACGGGCCAGCGGCGTGGTGTTTTAGGCCCGTTCAGCGGCACACAGCGCACGCCTCAGAAGCGATAAAACACGCTCAATGCGGTTTGCGTGCGCTGGTATTCCCCCGCGTACACGTAAGCGCTACCCGCGCCGGGCGCGGCCGGATACTTGGCCGCATCGTTGCTGATCCGGGTGGCCCGCAGGCTCAGGCTCAGCGCCATGCTCGGCTGCCAGGACACACCCAGACTGGTGATCTGGCCATCGCTGTCCACACGATAGCTCTTGAAGCCGTCAAAGGCGTCGTCCATGCCGTAGCTCAGACCACTGCCATCAAAACGCCCATCATCTGGCGCGATGCTGACCGTCAGATCGCCCTGACGCCAGTCATGCTGCACAAACGCACGCAGCTGGCGCGTCGGTGACCATTGCACGGCCGCACCGTAGGTCAGCTGGTCGCCTTCGTAGTAGGCATAACGCGCATTGCGCTGCTGCCAACCGGCCTGCAGCTGGGCAGTGATTTGGGTGGTCAGGCGCTGCCCCAGAATCAGGTCGGCCTGAACGAACTCGCCATCACGCGCGCGGCTGCGGTAATCGCGCCAACCCAGCTGCGACATTAGAGTCAGACTGGGCGCCAGCAAGCCCGAGCCCAGAGCGGTCCAGGCACTGGCCTGGGCTGAAAGGCCCAACCAGGACAGCTCGCTGACCTCATCAAGCTGATGCCACTGCGCGCTCAGGCCGGTGTCCAGGCCAGCACGGCTGGCCTGCCATGGGCTCCACATCTGCTGCGCCCGCAGCGTGTAGGTCAATGAATCGACCTGCTCGGCATCATCCGGGGCATTGTTGAGATTGTCATCCTGCCCCACCGCCAGCTCCACGCTGAAGGCCGCTGCCGTGCCACTGAACAGCAGTGCACTCAAGCCAAAAATCAGGACCTGCTTCACATTGCATGGGCGCATTTTGATTTATCCTCAGCCGCAGCCTTGAGTATAAACAGCAGGACTCACGCATGCCCCAGGATCATGCCCACAACGTCGCCGCACGCCGACGTTTCCTCATGCAGGCCCTTTCCTCGGGGGCGTTGATCGGCGGTGCTGGCTGGACCGCAGCCGCACAGGCCGGCTGGTTCGGCTCGCGCCCGCGCAAGCTGCCCGAAGGGCGCTCCATCCATGAATTGCGAGGCCGGGTGCTGATCAACGGCAAAGCTGCAACACGCGATCAACTGATCCAGGGCAACGATCGCATCGAAGTCGGCCCCGGTGGTCAGCTGATCTACGGGGTGGGCGCCAATGCCTTCATTGTGCGCGAACGCTCCATCCTGGAGATGAGTGGCAAGGATCTGTTCGTCAATGCGATGCAACTGGTCAGCGGCGCAGTGCTGGGTGTGTTCGGCAAACGCAAGACCGAACTGCCCATCCACACGGCAACCGCGACCATCGGTATTCGCGGCACCGCGCTGTACACCGAATCACACCCCGACCGCAGCTACGCCTGCACCTGCTACGGGCATACCGTTCTGCAGGCGCGACAAGCCGATCAGCGTGAAGACATCCGCTCGACCCATCACGACGCCCCGCGCTGGATACTCTCGGCACCGCAGGATGGCAGCGCCATCGTGCCCGCCCCGATGATCAATCACGACGACATGGAGCTGATGCTGCTGGAAGCCCTGTGTGGCCGCGAAGTGCCTTTCGCCACGCCGGTGGAACCGGTTGGCGGGGCCACCCGCGGCTACTGATCCAGCCCGCCGCTGGACGCGGCCTCGGCCTGCAAACGCTGAGCGGTGGCTTGCGGTGAAGCGGTGTGGCGCGCCAGCAGGGCGTAAGCCACCGGCACCACAAACAGGGTGAACAAGGTCGCCGACAGAACCCCGAAGAACACCACCACGCCCATGGCAAAACGGGTTTCCGCGCCGGCCCCGGATGACAGAATCAGCGGCAACGCTCCGGCACCGGTGGTGATGCCGGTCATCACGATAGGCCGAAAACGCACACGCGCGGCTTCGGCCAGGGCACGTTCAAAACGTTCGCCCTGATCACGCAACTGGTTGGCGAACTCGACGATCAAGATGCCGTTCTTGGCCGCTAGCCCCACCAGCATGACCAGGGCAATCTGACTGTAGATGTTCAGGGTCGAACCGGTCACCCACAAACCGAACAACGCCCCGGCGATGGCCAGTGGCACGGTCAGCATGATCACCAGCGGATGCATCCAGCTTTCGAATTGGGCGGCCAGCACCAGAAACACCACCACCAGTCCGAGCAGGAACACGAACATCAGTGATGAACTGGACTCGCGAATGTCCTGCGATTGCCCTTTGAAATCGATGGCCACTTCCGGCGGCAGCTCGCTGCGCACCTTGGCGACCAGGTAATCCAGAGCCTCGCCCAGGCTCAGACCATCCGCCAGATCTGCCGACAGAGTCACAGCACGCACCCGGTTGTAGCGGTTGAGCGCGTTGGCGCCGGCGGTTTCCTTGATCGTGACCAGGCTCGATAGCGGCACCAGCGGTGCATCCGCGGAGCCCATGGCGCGCACATAGATACTGCCGATGTCGGTCGGCGTGGTCTGGGCTGAACGCTCGCCTTCGAGAATCACGTCGTACTCTTCACCGCCCTCGATATAGGTGGTCACCCGGCGCGAACCCAGCATGGTCTGCAATGTGGCACCGATGTCGGCCACCGAGACACCCAGATCGGCGGCGCGGTTGTGGTCGATCTCGATCTGCAACTGGGGCTGGGTTTCTTCGTAGTCGATGTCGAGCTCACGCAGGCCGGGGTTGTCGTCCTCAACCGCGGCGATCAGTTGCTCAGCCCAGCGCGCCAGCTGCGCGTATTCGGCCCCACCGAGCACAAACTGCACCGGCTGCTCGATGCCACGCCCGAAGCCCTGGCGCATCACCGGAAACGCCCGCACGCCGGGCAGATCGGCAAGGCGCTGGCGGATGTCGTCCATGATGGCCCAGGCACTGCGACGTTGTGACCAATCCGACAGCACATGAATCACAAAGCCGTCGTTGAAACGCTGAACCGAAAAGCTGCGTGGCGCCCGCACCAGCAGTCGCGACACCTCGCCAGCCTCGACCAACGGCATCAGGCGTGATTCGATTTCCAGCATGTAGTCCTGCATGTAATCGTAGGTCGCGCCCTCCGGACCATTGACCAGCAGGAAGAAAGCCCCGCGGTCTTCCTTGGGTGCGTATTCGCTGGGCAGCGCCTTGAGCAGCAAGGCAATCGAACCGACCAGTACGGCAAACAGCGCAACCACCCACAAAGGCCGCCGAATCGAAGCGGCAATGAAACGCCCGTAGTGCGTGGTCAAGCGCTCGAAACCATTGTCGATCCAGGCCACCAGCCTGGGCGGCGCCTCTTCGCGCGAGCGCAACAACTTGGAGGCCAACATCGGCGACAAGGTCAGCGCCACGATGGTGGAGAAAAACACCGCGCCCGCCATGGTCAGGGCAAACTCGGAAAACAGCCGTCCGGTGTCGCCTTCCAGAAACGAAATCGGCACGAACACCGCGACCAGCACCACCGATGTGGCCACCACCGCAAAACCGACCTGACGCGCACCGCGATAGGCCGCCACCAGCGGAGTTTCGCCCTCGCTGACCCGGCGGTGGATGTTTTCCAGCATGACGATGGAATCGTCCACCACCAAGCCGACCGCCAGCACCATCGCCAGCAAGGTCAGCAAATTGACCGAAAAGCCCAGCGCGTACAGCGCGATGAATGTGGCAACCAGCGACACCGGCACGGTCAGGGCCGGCACCAGCATGGCGCGGATGCTGCCCAGGAACACATAGATCACGAACACCACCAGCACGATGGCCACGGCCAAGGTCTTCCACACCTCGCTGATCGCGGCCGCAATGAACACGCCGGTGTCATAGCTCTGGTGAATGATCATGCCCTCGGGCAGGGTCGGCTGCAGACGATCTTTGAGCGCTTTGGCTGCGGCGGTAACCTGCAGGGTATTGGCCTTGGACTGCTTGATGATGCCCAGCCCGACCATGGGCACGGAATTGCCGCGGAACATGGTGCGCGACTCCACCGCACCCTTTTCGATACGGGCGATCTCGCCCAGGCGCACGCGATAGCCGTTGTTGCCCTGGCCCACCACCAGCTGCTGAAAGTCCTCCGGGCTGCGGTAGCTGCGCTCGATCCGCGCGGTGAACATGCGTTGATCGGACTCCAGCTGACCCGCCGGCAGTTCGATGTTTTCCTCGCGCAGGGCCTGCTCGACATCGGCCACGGTGATCTGACGTGCAGCCATGGCTTCACGGTCCAGCCAGATTCGGATCGCGTACTCCAGACTGCCACCAACGCGCACCCGCGCCACGCCCGGCAGAATCGAAAAGCGATCCTGCAGATAGCGTTCGGCGTAGTCGGTCAGCTCCAGCGTATTCATGCGGTCGCTGGTCAGATTCAGCCACATGATCACATCGGCATCGCTGTCCTGCTTTTCCACCTCGGGCGGATCGGCTTCTTCGGGCAGGTTATTGAGCACCCCGGACACCCGGTCACGCACATCGTTGGCGGCGCCGTCGATGTCGCGATTGCTGCCGAACTCGATGACGATGTCGGAACGCCCGTCCTGGCTCGACGAGCTGATGTGCTTGATGCCTTCGATACCGGAAATGCGATCTTCGATCTGCTGGGTGATCTGCTGCTCGACCACCGAGGCCGAAGCGCCCGGATAATTGGTCGAAATCGACACGATCGGCGGGTCGATATCGGGGTATTCACGCAGCGACAGGCGGTCGTAGCTGACCAGCCCGAAAGCGACCAGCAACAGGCTGATGACGCTGGCAACGACCGGGCGGCGAACCGCCAGATCCGACAGCGTCACGATGCAGCCCCGGCGTGGCGGATCATGTCGGCAATCGGTGTTGCGCCATCGAAGACACCGAGAATCTTCACGCTGGCCTCAGGGCGCAGCTTGTCGCCGCCGTGCACCACGACCTGCTCACCAGCCTGCAGACCGCTGCGGATTTCAACCCAGCCGGTCGCCCGTCGGCCACTGCTGACCTCGCGCCGGGCGACCTGACCATCCTCGACCACATACACGGTCTGGCGCCCCTGATGCGGAATCAGCGCGGCTTCCGGAATACTCAGCGCCGCGCTGTCGGCATCATGCAGTTCAACCACAGCCAATGCGCCGGGGCGCAGTTGCGGATCGGGCTGGCGCAGGCGCGCACGCACCCGCAGGCTACGGCTTTGCGGGGTCAGGGCCACTGCATCCACCTCCGGCATCACGGCGAAGCGCGCGCCGCCCAGACTGGGGATGCGCACATTCAGCGCCTGGCCCGGGCGCAGCATGCCCAGGGCATCCTCGGGCACCAGGAATTCGATTTTGAGGCTCGACAGATCATGCAGGGTGGTGATGGTCTGCCCGGCACTCACATAGGCGCCGGGCGAGACCTCGCGCAGGCCCAGCACGCCGGGAAAAGGCGCCCGGATAATGCGGTCAGCCAGCTCCGCCTGGGCCTGGTCCACGGCGGCATCGGCGGCCAGAAAACGGGCTTCGGCCAGATCCAGTTCGGACTGTGCAGAGAGGTCTCGCTGCTTCAGTGTGCGCAGCCGCTCAAGCGCAGCGCGTGCCTCGGTCCGGGTGGCCTTGGCTGCCCGCAGGGCGGCCGCCTCGGCGGCATGTTCCAGTTCGATCAGAACATCGCCAGCTTTAACCTGTGCGCCCTCGTCAAAAGCCACACGCGCAATCACATCAGACACTGTTGCGCTGATCGCCACCGACTCATTGGCCAGCAAATTGCCCAGAACCTCGCGCTGCCCTCCAATCGCGCGTTCCTGCGCGTCGGCAACGATAACGGTGGTTTGCGCCCAGACAGAAGCAGTGGCGCTCATCAGTGCCACAGTAAACAGGAGGGATCGGATCATAACCAGGAGGTGCTCGCGAGACAGGGCATGAGACGGTCATTGCAGGGCAAGGTTCCATGACGTCACGCATTTCACGGCCTAAACTGAATGCCGCCGACCACCCCGATGCATGGAATATGGGCCATCTTACTGAAATCGCGATCTACCTGAGCGCCGCCCTGGTGGCCGTGCCGCTGTTCAGACGCCTGGGTTTTGGCGCCATTCTGGGCTATCTGGTTGCCGGCATGCTGATCGGACCGTCCGGACTGAGCCTGATCGGCGACGTTGACTCGATCATGCAGATTGCCGAAATCGGCGTGGTCTTCCTGCTTTTCGTGATCGGGCTGGAGCTCAAACCGGCTCGCCTGTGGGTTATGCGTCAGGCGATTTTTCTCAACGGCAGCCTGCAGGTGGTGCTGGCCGCAGTGCCGCTGACCTTTCTGATGCACTGGATGTTCGCCTTGAACTGGCCGGTTGCAGCACTGGTAGCGTTTGCTCTGGCCCTGTCGTCAACGGCCTTTGTGCTGCAGACCCTGGCCGAAAAGAAGCAATTGGGCACGATCCATGGTCGTCATGCCTTCGGCATTTTGCTGTTTCAGGATCTGGCGGTCATTCCGGCCCTGGCCCTGATTCCGCTGATGGGGGCGGCCGGCCATGGCCATACTGGCGAGACCTCCATGCTTGCGCAGACCGTGCAGGCGATTGCAGTCATTGCCGCTCTGGTCGTTGGTGGCCGCTATCTCTTGCGCCCGGTGTTCCATGCCATTGCACGCTGGGGCAATGAGGAAAGTTTTACCGTGGTTGCCCTGCTGGTGGTTCTCGGTGCCGCACTGCTGATGGACTGGGCTGAACTGTCCATGGGCCTGGGCGCTTTCATCGCCGGGGTGCTACTGGCCGATTCGGAATATCGCCATGAACTGGAAGGCAACATCAACCCGTTCAAGGGCCTGCTGCTGGGGCTGTTCTTCATCTCGGTCGGCATGTCGGCCGACTTTGGCGTCATCCAGGACAATGTTGCGGTCATCGTTGGCGGCACGCTGGCCCTGCTGGGCATCAAGGGCAGTACATTGTGGTTGGGCTCGCGGATGCTGCGTGTCGATAACATCAATGCCAGCCAGCTCGCCCTGATCCTGGCCCAGGGCGGCGAATTTGCCTTCGTGCTGTTCCACACCGCCCTGCATGAGAATGTGCTGAGCAGCCAGATCACCGAACCGCTGATCGCCATGGTGATTCTGTCGATGATGCTGACCCCGTTGCTGTTCATGCTCAGCGACACCCTGGGCCGGCGTGCCAGAACACGTTTGCCGCAGGATCATTACGACACCATCGAGCATGCCGAGCCGCCGGTCATCATTGCCGGCTTCGGACGCATGGGCCAGATCATCGCGCGTGTCCTGCAGATGCGGGGAATCGCCTTCACCGCGCTGGAGAAAGACGCCGCCCACGTCGCCATGGTGCGTCGCTGGGGCAACAAGATTTACTACGGACAGCCCAACAACCGCGAAACCCTGCGTGCCGCCGGCGCCGAACATGCGCGCCTGCTGATCGTGACCATGGACGATGCCGAGAAAGCCCTGCGCACGATCGAGCTGGCGCGACGTCATTTCCCCCATTTGAAAATCTTCTGCCGCGCGCGCGACCGCCACCATGCGCTGCATCTGATGGAGCTGGGAGTCGATGGAGTGATGCGTGAAACCTGGCTATCCAGCCTGGAAATGGCCAATCAGGTTTTGCAGGCACTGGGTGATGATGCAGCCACCGCCCATCACACCACGCATGTGTTCCGCGAAGCCGATGAAGCCTTGCTGAAACGCCAGCTGTCTCATCGCAATGATCTGGACCAGATGATTCAGAGCTCGCAGCAGCTGCGCGAAGAACTGACCGAGCTGTTCGAGTCCGACCCGCGCATGTCGCCGCTCAACGAGCCGAGTTCGCGCGAGAGCTGATGTCCGCGATGGGGCCGAAGTTGCGTAGACAGTCATACCCTCGCAACTTCGGAGTCACTCATGCGTATTTTCCTTCCCTTGCTTCTGCTGCTGGTCAGCAACCTGGCCGAAGCCGCGTACTGCAATTCGAACTGGCGCGTTGGCCAGAAGGTCTTGCGTGTGGGCGATGATGCCGGCCGGGCCCTTCAGGCTATCGACCGGGTGCGGCATCGCTATGACTGGGTACGCGGGCCCTCGGGCAAAACCTGGATGCTGCGCGAATCCGGCTACAACAGCCGCACCGTGCGTATCTCTGTCAAGAACGGGCACCTGACCCAGATTTGCCAGATTTCGGACTGAGTGTGCTGATGTACAGCTCACGAATACTGTCTATAATGGCAGTATGGATGAACTCACCCCACGCCAGCAGCAGATTCTCGACTGGATCCGCGATCACCTGCGCCGCCACCAGCGCCCGCCAACGCAGGCGGAAATTACTGCGGCCATGGGGTTTCGCTCACGCACGGCGACCCGCGATCACCTCGAAGCACTGGCCCGCAAAGGCGCCCTGAGCCTGCAACGCGGCGCCTCGCGCGGCATTGTTGTGCACGACACCAGCGTCCCCACCCAGACCTTGCCACTGGTTGGGCGTGTGGCCGCAGGGCAGCCGATCCTGGCCCTGGAGCATGTCATCGCAGAGCACCAGGTGGACCCTTCCCTGTTTCGCGCTCGTGCCGATTACCTGCTCAGCGTCAGCGGCCACAGCATGCGTGATGCCGGCATTCTGGATGGCGATCTGCTGGCCGTGCAGCACACCCCCGAAGCCCGCAACGGCGACATTGTGGTCGCCCGCCTGGATGAGGAGGTCACGGTCAAACGCTTTGAGCAACAGCAGCACCAGGTGCGCTTGCTGCCTGCCAACCCGGACTTCAGCCCCATCGAAATCGACCTGCGTCGCCAGCCACTGGTCATCGAAGGACGTATGGTGGGGCTGATTCGCCCCACCCCATGACGCGCCCGTCCCTGGAGCAACTGCTCCACCACCCCAAACTGTGGCGCGGTCTGTCGCAGTCCTCGCTGGCCGACCCGCGCACCGGCCATGCCGCGCTTGACCGCTTGCTTCCCGGGCGTGGGTGGCCACGTCATGCCCTGATTGAAGTGCTCACCCCAGCGCCGGGTGTGGGCGAAATCAGCTTGCTGCTGCCTAGCTTGCAGCAGCAGCCGCAAACCTGGATCGCACCGCCCTATCCGCCGTATGCCCCAGCCCTGGCACAGGCCGGGCTGGATCTGAAGAGCCTGCTGGTGGTGCAACCAGGCACCCCGGCAGAAGGTCTTTGGGCCATGGAGCAACTCCTGCGCGGTGGCACCGAAACGGCAGTGCTGGGCTGGTTCGATACCTTGTCGGTCAATATTTTGCGGCGTCTGCAACTGGCTGCGGAAGCCGGCGCTACACAAGCCTTTGTCTTCCGGCCTGCCGCCGCCATGCACAGCGCCTCACCGGCTGCCTTGCGCCTTTTTCTGGACGCCACGGAACACGGTCTTTATGTCCGCCTGATCAAGGTTCGTGGAGGCCGTCCGGCTTCTGTCACCCTGCCCTTCCCCGAACATGACCCTGTGGTTGTGCCTGCATCTGCCGCAGCTCCCGCTCGAAGCACTGCCTTCCGCGCAGCCTGAACAGGCTCGGGTGGTGCTGGACTCGCAACAGCGGGTGTTCAGGCTCGACCCGCATGCACAGGCGGCCGGCATACGCTGCGGCATGACGCTCAGCAGTGCACGCGGGATTCTTCCGCAGCTGCTCAGCCAACCGCGCGAAGAGCACCAGGAACGCGAGGTGCTGCGCTCGCTCGCGGCGTGGGCCATGCAATTCAGCTCGCGCATCAGCCTGTCCGGTAGCGATGCCCTGTTGCTCGAAATCGGCGGCAGTCTGCGCCTGTTCGGCGGGCTGGATGCCCTTTGCCAGCGCATCGCCACTGGCCTTGATGAGCTGGGCTACAGCGCGAGTCCGGGTATCGCACCGACCCCGCGCGGCGCCGAAGTGCTGGCCCATGGGGACAACCCGCAGCCCGCACTCGACATGGCGCAATTGCAACAGCAGATCCAAACCCTACCGCTGGCCGGCCTGAACTGGGATGCACGCAGTTTGAAACGCCTCGATGCAATCGGTATCAGCCGTATCGGCCAATGCCTGGCCTTGCCCCGTGACGGTTTTCGTCGCCGCTACGGGGCTGCGCACCTTAAGGACCTGGATCGACTGACAGGCCGCAGCGCCGATCCCCGCGCCCTGTACGAGCCGCCACCGACCTTTGATCGCAGCCTGGATGTGATCGGCGACATGACCGACATCAGCTACCTGCTGCCGGGCTTTGAGCACCTGTTCAGCCTGCTGCAAGCCGAACTGCAGGGCCGCGATCGGGGTGTACAGCGTCTGCACATCGAAATGAGACATCGCGCACATCCACCCAGCCGTATCGACATGGGCATGCAGCGGGCCAACTGCGATGCCGCACACTGGCTGAATCTGCTCAACGAGCACCTCCAGCGCCATCCGCTGGTGGCGCCGGTACGCACCATCAGCGTACGCGCGCAGGATTTCGTCGAGCCGGCCAGACAACAGCAGGATCTGTGGCAAAACCACAACCTGGAACAGCGCCAGCTTGTACTGGAAAGACTCACCGCCCGTCTCGGGCCTGCCGCACTCTACGCGCTGCAGGCCTGCGCCACACATGTTCCGGAATGTGCCAGCCAGCGCGCCGCAGCGGGCCAGGGACAAGCCTTGGTACAAACCGAAACGCCACGCCCCCTGTGGCTGCTGCCTTCGCCGCAACGCATCGAATTCTCGCACCTGCAATTGTGCAGCCGGGCTGAACGCCTGGAGAGCGGCTGGTGGGACGCGCATTGCCAGCGCGACTATTACCGCGCCCGCGATCGGCTCAACCGACAACTCTGGGTGTACCGCGATCATCAGCAACCATCGCACTGGTATATCCACGGTTTTTTCGCATGAGCACCTACGCAGAACTGCACTGCTTGAGCAATTTCAGCTTTCTGCGTGGCGCTTCGCACCCTGAAGAACTGGTCGAGCGCGCCCATCAGCTGGGCTACGCCGCACTCGCACTGACCGACGAATGCTCACTGGCCGGCATCGTGCGTGCTCATGTCCGGGCCAAGGAGCTTGGACTGAAACTGATCATCGGCACCGAAGTTCAGCTCAGCGATGGCCCCAAGCTGGTGCTGTTGGCCCGCAACCGGGCCGGTTATCACACCCTGTGCCGGCTGATCACCCGAGCCCGCCGCGCATCGCCCAAAGGCCGATACCAGCTCGACCGATCAGATCTGGCGCCCCTGCAGGATTGCCTGCTGCTGCTGATACCGAACGGAGCGCAACACGACGCCACGCATGCGCAGTGGCTGGCCCAGCATCACGCCGGCCGTGCCTGGATTGGTATCGCCCTGCACCGCAGCGGTAAGGATCAATCCCACCTGGCGCATTGCACCAGAATCGGCCGCGATTACGCCTTGCCACTGGTGGCCTGCGGTGATGTTCACATGCATGTGCGCGAGCGACGCATCGTGCAGGACACACTGTGCGCGATCCGTCACCAATGCACTCTGCAGGAGGCCGGTTTACGCCTGTTCCCCAACGGCGAACGCCATCTGCGTGAGCCGCGCGCGCTCAGCCCGCTTTATCCCTCCGAGTTGCTGAGCGAAACCCTACGCGTAGCTGACTTGTGCCAGTTTTCCCTGGAGCAGTTGCAATACCGCTACCCGGCGGAGGATCTGCCGCCTGGACTCACAGCCAATGAACATCTGCGCCAGCTCACCGAAAAAGGCTTACGCAAACACTGGCCGGACGGCGCTCCGGAGCGGGTGCGCGCACTGATCGAAAAAGAGCTGAAGGTGATCAAGGCGCTGGATTACCCGCATTACTTTCTCACTGTCTACGACATCATGCGCTGGGCCAAATCCCAAGGCATCCTGTGCCAGGGCCGCGGCTCGGCCGCCAATTCGGCCGTGTGCTTTGCTCTGGGTATCACAGTGGTCAGCCCGGATGATGCATCGCCCTTGTTTGAACGCTTCATCTCTGCCGAACGCAAAGAGCCACCTGACATCGACGTGGATTTTGAGCACCAGCGGCGCGAGGAGGTGTTTCAGTACATCTACCGCAAGTACGGTCGCCAGCGTGCTGCGCTGACCGCCACGGTCATTCGCTACCGCAACAAAAGTGCATTGCGAGATGTAGGCAAAGCGCTGGGCTTCAGCACCGACGATCTCAGCCGGATCAATCAATCGCTAGCCTGGTGGGACCAGCCCGAAGAGCTGCCGCAACGCCTGGCCGCACTGGGATTTGATCCGGCAGCCGAGAACATTCGTCAGTGGCTGGAGTTGAGTCGTGCAGTGCAGGATTTCCCACGTCATCTGTCCCAGCACGTTGGTGGTTTTGTCATCAGCGAATCAGCGCTGGATGCACTGGTGCCCATCGAAAACGCCGGGATGCCGGAACGCACGGTGATTCAGTGGGAGAAGGATGATCTGGACGCGGTCGGGCTATTCAAGATCGACTGTCTGGCCCTGGGTATGCTGACCGCCATCCGCAAATGCTTTGCACTGATAGAACGCCATCACGGGCACAAGCTCAGCCGCACCCTTCTGCTGGCTCAAGAAAAACAGCAGGGCCCCGAGGTACGCGCCGTGTACAACATGCTGGGGCAGGCCCAAAGCGTGGGTGTTTTTCAGGTTGAATCGCGTGCCCAGATGTCCATGCTGCCGCGCATGAAACCCCGCAATCTCTACGATCTGACGGTAGAAACCGCGATCGTGCGCCCTGGTCCTATCCAGGGCGGCATGGTTCACCCTTATCTGGAGCGGCGCACGCGCGTGCGCGCCAACCCCGATTACCACCCGGCCTACCCCGAGCAACTGAAAGAGATACTCGGACGCACCTATGGTATTCCTATCTTTCAGGAACAGGTCATGGAAGTCTGCGTTGTGGGTGCCGGTTTCGCGCCAGGTGAAGCGGACCGGGTACGCCGCTCGATGGCGGCCTGGGGGCGCAGCGGCTACGGCAAGCTGGAGCGCTTTGAAGCCCAGCTCAAACAGGGTTTTCAACGCAATGGCATCAGCGCCGACTTTGCCCAGCGTATCTTCGAGCAGATCAAGGGCTTCGCGGACTACGGTTTCCCCGAGTCGCATGCCGCCAGCTTTGCGGCTCTGGTGTATGTCTCAGCCTGGTTGAAACGCCATCATCCGGCCGCTTTTCTTGCCGCTTTGCTCAACAGTCAGCCCATGGGTTTTTACACGCCGTCTCAGCTGGTTCAGGATTTTCGGCGTCATCATCAGGTGCAAACACGACCGGCGGACGTTGTGCACAGCCAGTGGGAAAGCACGCTGGAGTATGACGCGCACACAAAAACGCCTGCCGTGCGCCTGGGCTTGCACATGATCAAAGGCTTGAACCAACAGGCAGGCCAGCGCATCGCCAAGCTCAAAATCATTCGCGATGCGGCAAGCCTGTTCCGCGAAGCTCATTTGAGCGAACAGGACCGCCAGGCATTAGCCCGGGCGGATGCCCTGCGCAGCCTGACAGGCTCGCGTCATCAGGCCCACTGGCACGCTCAGATTCCCACACATGCACCAGCATCCGTGCCCGAGCCAAATGAGAGCCGCATACAGTTGCAACCGCCCGAAGAGGGCAAGGACATCGTTGAGGATTACGCCAGTCTGGGACTGACCCTGCGACGCCATCCGCTTGCTTTGCTACGCCCGCAGCTCACTCGCAGGCAGGCCATCAACGCACGGCGCTGGCGTCAGCTGGGCAACGGTCGTCCCTGTCGGGTCGCCGGCCTGGTCACCAACAGGCAGCGCCCGGGCAGTGCTCAGGGCATTATCTTCATAACCCTGGAAGATGAAACGGGCACGGTCAATCTGGTGATTCGTCAGAACGTGCTCGACAGACATCGCCTTGAAGTGTTGCAAGCACCACTGGTCATTGCCGTGGGCATCAACGAGCACCGCGAAGGTGTCAGCCACCTGCTGGTCGACAGCCTTGAAGACCATAGCCATCTTCTGGGCTCTCTGACGCTGCGCTCCCGAGACTTTCACTGAGCTGGGCGCAGGCATAAAAAAACCCCGGACCTGAAAACAGGACCGGGGTCGGTGTTAAAGCCTGGCGAT
>NZ_AQQV01000005.1 GCF_002088235.1 Oceanococcus atlanticus | reverse complement strand
AGGAGCACCCGCACAAATTACTTGCTTGATTTTTAAAGAACTTTTGACGTCTCACCCTGCTCATGTGAAGCAGGCTGCTCGTCAAGGGAGGCGTATGATACACGCCCCCTCTGAGGCGTCAACTGTTTGTTTCATTTTTTTTTCAGCCTCATGCAAATCAAAGGCTTAGCTCGCGCCGAGCGGCATCAAACCAAATGACCGCGCGCAATGCGCCGCTTACCCACCTGCAATAAAACGCTCCGCCCGGGCAAGAACACCTGCTTGGGGTCGGTCACCCGCTCCTGATCAAGTTTAACCGCGCCCTGCTTGAGCATACGCATCGCCTCAGAGGTGCTGGACACCAAGCCCATGGCGCGCAAAAGGTGGGCCAACCCCATACCCTCACTATCTACAGCGATCTCAATTTCATCGATGTCTTCGGGCAACTCGCCCTGGGCAAAACGGCGATCAAATGCCTGGCGAGCTTGCACACCCGCATCTGGGCCATGAAAGCGCGCGGTAATTTCTTCCGACAAGTCCATCTTGGCCTGCTTGGGGTGCAAACTGCCATCGTTCACCGCAGCCCGTCGTCGCTCTACCTCATCCAGAGATTCAAAGCTCAACAGTTCGTAGTAACGCCACATGAGGTCGTCGGATATCGACATCAACTTGCCAAACATCTCATCCGGCGGCTCATTGATACCGATGTAATTGCCCAATGACTTCGACATCTTCTGGACACCATCAAGCCCCTCCAGAATCGGCATGGTGATCACCACCTGCTGGGCCTGACCAGCCTGCCCCTGCAGATGGCGCCCCACCAGCAAATTGAATTTCTGGTCCGTGCCGCCCAGCTCAATATCGGCTTTGAGCGCGACCGAGTCCTGCCCCTGCATCAGCGGGTACAGGAACTCGTGGATTGCGATGGGCTGGCCAGCTTTGTAGCGTTTATCGAAGTCGTCGCGCTCCAGCATGCGAGCCACCGTGAACTGAGCTGCCAGCTTGATGGTGTCGCTGGCACTCATACTGCCCAGCCACTTGGAGTTGAACTCGATGCGCGTCTTATCGCGATCCAGGACCTTATATATCTGCTCGGCGTAGGTGCGAGCGTTGGCCTGCACCTGTTCTTCTGTCAGCGGCTTGCGCGTTACATTCTTGCCGGTGGGATCACCGATACGCCCGGTGAAATCCCCGATCAGGAACACCACATCGTGGCCACGCTCCTGAAACTGACGCATTTTGTTGAGCAACACAGTGTGCCCGAGATGAAGATCTGGCGCGGTCGGGTCAAAACCAGCCTTAACAACCAGGGAACGATTCTCCTTGGCCGCCGTCTTTAATAATGCGTGCAGGCCACTTTCCGGAATCAGTTCCGCAACACCGCGGGCAAGTTCGGCCACTGCCGTTTCCAAATTCATTCGTCAGCTTTTATCTATGGTTAGGGCGATTTGTTTCCATCGCGCTGAAGCAACCGGCTGTATCTCTATGAAAACACTAGCCTCAGGCGATACCTTCAAGTATGCTGCAGTCCCAATACCTGCATATGGGTACACATGGGTATTGGGGGCGAGCAGTAATGAAATCTGACTATATTGTAACGGAGCCCGACACTCCGGCCTCGGCGCGACTCGCGCCCAAGCTGGCCATCGGCGCAGGTCTTTTTGCTTTAGCATTCTATCTGGCTGGCGATCGCAACGACGAGCCCGCGCCAGAAGCGCTTGCGAGCGCAACATCCGCCCAGGATGACATCGCCCTCGTCCCGCGCACTCATGAAGCACGTTCGCTGCTCGACGATATCGCCCCCATCTCAAGTGCGCAGGCCGCAATCGCGCCCCCTAGCGCAGCCCTTGAAGACACCGAACGCAGCAACGCCGCACTCCTGGATCTCGCAGCGCAACCACCCGCCGCCCCACTAGAGCCCCAGGACGAAGCGCAGCTTGTTCGGCTTGAAAGCCGCGAACTGGTCGTGCGAAACGGCGATTCACTGTCGATATTATTTGACCGCAACGGGCTCAAACCCATCGACTGGATGGCGCTCGCCAAGCTAGACGGTGATGCCAAACGTCTGTTGCGCTTGCGCCCTGGCGATAAGCTAATGCTGGGGCTGGATGATGAGCAGCGCGTGGCCGCACTGGACATGCGCATCAATGACACCAAAACCTTGCGCATTCGCCGTGATGAAGACGGCCAATACGAGCAATCTCTGCTGGTTGATGATCTCAGTGTCCGCGAGGTCGCCGTCGAAGGGGTTATCGAAAACTCATTGTTCCTCTCGGCCAAATCTGCGGGGCTGTCTGATCGGCTCACCATGGAGCTGACCGATATTTTTGCCTGGGATGTCGACTTCGCCCTGGATATCCGCGCCGGCGATCGGTTTCGCGTGATTTACGAAGAGCTTTACCGCGACGGCAAGCTGCTCAAAGAGGGCAACATACTTGCGGCTGAATTCACCAACCGCGGGCAGGCCTTGCGTGCCGTGCGTTACATCGACAGCGATGAGCGCGCCGCCTACTACGCCCCGGATGGCAAACCGATGAAAAAAGCGTTTCTGCGCTCACCGGTTGATTTCACCCGCATCAGCTCGCGCTTCTCAATGGGGCGCAAACACCCGATCCTCAACACGATTCGCGCCCACAAGGGCGTGGACTATGCGGCCCCACGCGGCACCCCGATCAAAGCCGCAGGCGCCGGTAAAGTCGTCTTCGCAGGCAACAAAGGCGGCTACGGACGCGTTGTCATCCTGCAGCACGCTGGCAAGTACCAAACGCTATACGCACACCTCAACGCGTTCCGCCGAGGCATTCGTAAAGGAGTTAGCGTCAGCCAGGGTGACACGATCGCCTATGTCGGCATGTCCGGACTGGCGACCGGACCGCATTTGCATTACGAATTTCTGGTTGGCGGCAAACACGTCGACCCGCTGCGGGTCAAACTGCCCAGCGCACCACCGATTGCCAAAGCCGAAATGGAGCGCTTTCAGGGCCAAACTGCAACACTGCTAGCCAAGCTTGATGACTTTGCGCCAACCAACAGCGCATTGGTGGCCAGCGCCAGCGAGAACGTCTCTCAGCCTTAGACAGAGAAAGACGAGCCGCAGCCGCAGGTGGTTGTCGCATTGGGGTTGCGGATCACAAACTGCGCCCCGTTGACGTCATCCTTGTAGTCAATTTCAGCACCTTCAAGATACTGGTAGCTCATGGGGTCAATCAGCAGAGAAACCCCCTGCTTTTCGACCCGCGTATCGCCTTCGCCCTGATTTTCATCGAAGGTGAAACCGTACTGAAAGCCTGAACAGCCCCCACCAGAAACGAAGACACGCAGCTTCAGATTGGGGTTTCCCTCATCTTCCATCAAGGCTTTGACTTTCAGCGCGGCGGAATCTGTGAATACGAGAAGATTTTCGCTCATGGGTTGCTCTCTTCAGCGGCCTCGGGCTTGAGAATTTCCGCCCAGACAAAGGTTTGGCTGACCGGTTTCAGCCCTCGCTCTTCAGGTATGGCCTCGGCGACCAATCTCAAGGGCCGATAATCAGACGGGAGGCGAAACTGGCCAAATACCTCGACATAATAGCGAAACTCATACAAAGCCGGCGTTTTCTCACCGAGCGCGATGTCACGCAGCGGCAAAGCCAGCATCACGTCTTTCTTCAGCCCTTCCAGATGCAACTTCAGCATGCCCTTGGCATCTGATGACTGCCGTACTGGCTGCAGCAAGGTCAGACGAAACTGATAGTCGCGCCCATACAGCGGCATGATCTCTGCCTTGTGTATACGCACACCCGCCAGATTTTGTTCGGGTGCCACGATACCGCGGTAAAACGCGAGCTGTTCATTCAGCTTGCCAACCTCGGCAACCTGCTCGCTGAGACTGTCGCGCAACTCGAAACAGGCTTCCTGCTCGACGATAACCGACTGCTTCACGTAGGCCAGCTCTTCGCTGAGCTGACGGCGCTGACGCTGCAATGCGCTGAGCTGAGCCGGGCAGTCGGCACCAACCAACTCTTCAGGCACGGCATCATCAAATGATTCCGGCATGACGCCGTAGGTGAGCAAACCACCCGCGACCGCCCCGGCCAGCGCGACGGTCGCGTAACGCAGCAGACGTGCGCGACGCCCGGGACTGGATACCGTCACGGCAGCATCGCCGGCGCGTTGAGGCCAACGGCCTGATCCAGACCAAACATGATGTTCATGCACTGGATGGCTTGAGCCGAGGAACCGCGTGCCAAATTGTCGATAACGCTGAACACCACGGCAGTATCGCCGCGCTGTGTTACCGCAAGACGTGCCATGTTGGAACCACGCACGCTGCGCGTCTGCGGATGGCTACCGGGCGGCATCACGTCGACAAACGGAGCGTCTGCATAAGCCGCCTCAAACAGCGCCTGAAGGTCGGCCTGTTGATCCACCAGCGGCGCATAAATGCTGGCCTCAATGCCGCGCACCTGCGGGGTCAGATGCGGCTGGAACAGGCACTGCACTGGCGTCCCGGCCATCTCGCTCAAGATCTGGTCGATCTCCGGCTGATGGCGATGCCCGGCACTGGCGTACGGCGCAAAACTGTCCGCCGTCTCACAGAACAGCATCCCCAACTTGGCCTGCCGACCGGCACCGGAGACACCCGACTTGGCGTCAGCAATGATCCCGCGAGATGCAACAACACCGGCTTTAAGCAGCGGCATCAGGGCCAGCTCAACCGCAGTCGGGTAACACCCCGGGCAGGCCACCAGGCGCGCCTGAGCCAGCGATGCGGCATTGAGCTCAGGCAAACCATACACCGCTTCATCGAGGTACTCGGGCGCTGTATGAGTTTGACCGTACCACTGCTCCCACACCGCCTGATCACGCAAGCGAAAGTCTGCCGACAGGTCGATAACGCGCGCGTCACGACGCAGCAACTCGGCCACACCGGACATCGCCGCGCCATGCGGGGTGGCGAAAAACACCACATCGGACTGTTGCGCCAGCGCTTCCATGTCAGGCTCGCTGAAGGACAGTGCATAATGTCCCCGCAGATTGGGGAACACGTCTGCAACCGGTCGACCGGATTCTTGTCGCGAGGTCACGGCCACCACTTCGGCTTGCGGATGCACCGCAAGCAGACGCAGCAACTCGGCACCGGTGTAACCGGTTCCACCCACGATCGCGACACGCAATTGGTCAGACATAAACTTCAAGGTCGGGAAAACTCGTCAGATTAGCATGGGTACAGGGATGAAAGGATGGCGTTGGACCTCTCCCCTGCGAATGATGTTCCCCGTCACCGCGCAACCGGGCATTCTCGCGCTGTCCTTGCTGGGCTGCGTCTGCGGCCTGCTGGCCGGGCTGGCGATTTCCGCATTGCACCACCTGATCGACTTCGCCCGCTGGCTGTTTGAGCAGCCCGGCGTATTCAGCATGCAAAGCCTGCCGCAGCTGCCGACGCAATTCTGGGCCAGCATACTCGGCGCGCTGCTGGTCGGGCTGATTTTCCAGTTCGTCAAGGCGCGCCATCGCCACACCGGCCTGGTACATATTGTTGAACGCCTCATGCACCACCAGGGACAGCTGCCCACTCGCAACGCCTGGGCCAATTTTCTGGGCACCGTAATCGCAGCCGGCTCCGGTCAAGTGGTTGGTCGAGAAGGGGCGGCCATGCATCTGGGCGCCTCGGGCGGGAGCATGATCGGCAAATACCTGGAGCTACCCCACAGCACGGTGCGCGCGCTGGTCGGCTGCGGCGCCGCTGCCGGCATTTCGGCATCGTTCAACACCCCTCTGGCCGGCGTGATTTTCACCATGGAAGTGATCATCATGGAATACTCGGTGCTGGGCCTGGCACCGACCATTGTCGCCGCGGTCAGCGCCAATGCCGTGGCTCATCTGTGGCTCACCGCACACCCCACACTCAGTGTCAGCGTGGCCGAGATCGAATCGCTCAGCCAGCTGCCCATCCTGCTCGCCGTCGGCGCCACGCTGGGCCTGATCGCAACCTACTATCAACGCGCCATTGCCTGGCTGACAGTCCGCGCCAGGGACATCCCGACCTGGATCAATATGAGCGCGACAGGCCTGATCACGGCGCTTTTTGCCATGGCTTTACCGCTGACCAGCGTGGATGGTTTCATCAACATCAATCAGGCGCTGGCCGGCGACATGCCGCTGTCGACCTCACTGATACTCGGCGGCATCGTCCTGATCTGCTCCAGCCTGGCCATTGCCACCGCAATTCCGGGCGGCATCATCATGCCCTGCATGCTGGTGGGTGCCTGCCTGGGCAGCGCGCTGGGGCACCTCAGCGCCCAGGCCACCGGCCTGCCTGCCGAGCAGGTCGCTCTGTTTGCCCTGCTCGGCCTAGGTGCGATGTTCGGCGCCGTACTGCAAGCACCGCTGACCGCGCTGATCGTGATTCTGGAACTGTCCGGCCGCACCGACATGGTCTTCGCCGCCATGATCACCGTCATTACGGCCGTGCTGGTCTGCCGCGAGACCAACCACGGCGAATCGATCGTCTCGCTGCTGCTCAAGAACCGCGGGCTCGATTACCGCAACGACCCGGTGTCACGCTCTTTGCGCCGGCTCAGTGTGATACCCACGATGAACCGCAATTTTGCGGTCAGCGAAGAAAGCCTGACACTGGATCAGGCCCGCGATCTTCTGCGCGGAAAACCGGATTGGCTATTGGTACGGCCCGAAAAATCACCCGCTTTTGTCATTGGTGCAGCCGATGTTCAATACGCCGTGACGGTGGCCAGCGAGGAGGACGACGATAACGAGGAGCCGCGCCTGATCAACCTGGCCAAGATTCCCGGCGATCGCCGCCAATGCGCCCCGGTGCCGCTGCGCGCCTCGCTGCAGGAGGCCAGCGAAACCTTTGACAGCAGCGGGGTGGAAGCCCTGTATGTCGAACGCACCACACGCAACGACCCGACCGTGATTTACGGCATTCTCACCCGCAAGGCCATCGACAAGGCCTACAGGACCTGACCCCATGCTCTGGATCAAAGCCTTTCACATCATCTTTGTCGTCACCTGGTTTGCCGGCCTGTTTTATCTGCCGCGTCTGTTTGTGTACCACGCGGATACCCAGGACACGCTCAGCGATGAGCGCTTCAAGATCATGGAACGCAGACTCATGATCATGACCCACATCGGCGGCGCGCTGAGCCTGCTGTTCGGAATCTGGCTGCTGGCCGGCTGGCGCATGGGCCTGCTGACCGGCAGCGGCTGGTTTCATGCCAAGCTGACCTTAGTGGCGCTGCTGTTGGTTTATCACCACCTGTGCAGCCGCTTCGTCAAAACCTTCCGCGACAACCGCAACACCCGCAGCGCAAAGTTCTACCGCCTGTTCAACGAAGCGCCATCGGTTCTGCTCATTGCCATCGTGCTGCTGGCGGTGGTCAAGCCGTTCTAGCAGAGCGGGCATAAAAAAGCCGCGCGAGTTCAGCACTGGCGCGGCTTGCAGCCCTCTGGGCTGAATTACATCTGGCTTTGCAGGTAATTCTGGATCCCGACCTTGCCCAGCACATCAAGCTGAGTTTCCAGCCAGTCGATGTGCTCTTCTTCACTTTCCTGAATGCGCACAAAAATCTCGCGCGTGACGTAGTCACCCACCGACTCGCAATAGCCAATCGCTTCCTTGTACATCGGGTGTGCATCCAGCTCCAGCGCCAGATCGGCACGTAGGCACTCCTCCACATCTTCACCGATGCGCAGGCGCCCCAGATCCTGAAGGTTGGGCAGGCCATCCAGCATCAGGATGCGCTCGATCAGCGCATCCGCATGCTTCATCTCATCGATGGATTCTTCGTATTCATGCTTGGCCAGGGTCTCGAAACCCCAGTTCTTGTACATCCGCGCATGAAGAAAATACTGATTGATCGCGGTCAGCTCCGCTTTAAGCGCCTTGTTCAGGTGCTCGATAACCTTGGCGTCGCCTTTCATGACTCAACCCACCCTGCAATTGAACAGGCCGCAAGGCTAGCAGACCAGCCCCACGATATCAATGTAAATAACTGATTTTAGGGTGATTTTTATTAGTAGCGCAAATCAGATCGATTCGCATCAGGCAACGCGTTCAGCGCTCGCCATAGGCACATGACGGGCCAGCGCCTCGTTCAGGCGGGACTTGGCTTCAGGCAGACATTTGCCGCAGCAGGTGCCGGCACGGGTGGCCATGCACAAGCCCTTGATACTGCGCACGCCATCCTCGGCGACCGCCTGTTCGATGCGCCGCTCATTCACGGCATGGCAAACACAGATATACATGGGGCGTATAACACCCCAAATGCGAATCGTTGTCAATAGCGTTCGACAAATATTCTCATTGCGATTATCAATCGCTTCCCCGCCGGGACCTCGCGGACTCAGGCACAGGCCTGATCTCCCAGCAGGGGCTCCAGCTGGCGCAAGGCACGGCGATAAACCGAACGCTTGAAGAAGATCACATCGTTGGGCGGATACCAGTAGTCAACCCAGCGCCAGGAATCGAATTCCGGCTTGTCGCAAGCCGCAAAGTGCACGCTGGATTCATCACACACCATGCGCAGCAAAAACCATTTCTGTTTCTGGCCTATGCACAAGGGTTTCTTGTTTCGGCGGATATAGCGCAGCGGCAAACGGTAGCGCAGCCAGCCTTGAGTACAGCCCATCACCTCAACATCGTGTTGCTTCAGGCCAAGCTCTTCGTGCAGCTCCCGGTACAGGGCGTCTTCGGGGCTTTCGCCGCGTTGAATGCCACCTTGCGGAAACTGCCAGGCATCCTGACCCACACGTTTGGCCCACAACACCTGCTTGTTGGGCCCGAGCACCACGATGCCGACGTTAGGACGAAAACCATCAGCGTCGATCATCGGTGGAAAAATATTTTGAACTGGGTCCATTCTTCCACAAGCCCGGCACAAGTCCAAACCGGCGCGAACAGGCGATGCAGATGTCACAAAGCCAAGGCAGAATAGCCCGCTCATTTGCTGCAGCGCAGATCATGGAACTGGCACTTTTCGACCTCGACAACACCTTGCTGGCAGGCGACAGCGACTACAGCTGGGGCCGTTTTCTGGTCGACAAGGGGGTGGTCGATGGCGCCACCTACGACGCGCAGAACCAGCAGTTCTACGAGGACTACAAGGCCGGCGAGCTGGATATTCGCGCATTCGCCCGTTTCAGCCTCGGCCGCCTGGGCCAGTTCGAGATGGCGCAGCTCGAGGCCTGGCGCGCCGAATTCGTCAGCGCTGTGGTTGAGCCGATGATTGCCCCGGGCGCGCGCGCTCTTCTCGACCAGCATCGCCAGGTCGGCCGCGAACTGGTCATCATCACCGCCACCAACAGCTTCATCACGCGCCCGATCGCCGATGTGCTCGGGGTTGAGCACCTGCTCGGCACCGATGGGGAAATTGTCGCCGGGCGCTTCACCGGTGAGATCGACGGCATCCCCTGCTTCCAGGGCGGCAAAATCGAAAAGCTGCAGGTCTGGCTGCAGCAACGCCCTGCCCCCAGCGAGACCTGGTTCTACAGCGATTCAATCAACGATGCGCCGCTGCTGGAATGGGCCGATCATGCTTTTGCTGTCGACCCCTGCCCCAAACTCAGCGCACTGGCCAAACGCCAGGGCTGGCCAGAGATCAGCCTGCGCTGAATTCAGCCGACTCCGCAACCACTGAAACGGCCCAGCAAGTCCGCGTGCAGGGCCGCGTTGGCAGCGACCACCGAAGTGGTTTCCAGCCCCACATCCTGACCGCGCAGATCGCAGATCACGCCGCCGGCCTCGCGCAAAATCACGGTATTGGCGGCAATATCGAGAATATTGACGTCTGACTCGACCACCGCATCAATGCGCCCGGCCGAGAGCAGGTGGTAGTGATAGAAATCGCCGTAGCCACGAATCCTGTGCACCTGGCCAATCAGCTCACCCAGTGCCGACCATGCCGCCGGCTCGCGTGTCAGACTGGCGATGTTGCCGGTCGACAGGGTGGCCTTGGGCCAGTTGTCGATAGCACTGACCTTGAGCGCCTCATCATTGAGAAACGCACCACGCCCCTTCTCGGCCCAGGCCAGCTCATCAAACAGCGGCGCTGAAGACACCCCCAGCACCAGCTCACCGTCACGCATCAGGGCGATCTGGGTGGAAATGAACGGGTAGCCGCGCACGAAGCTCTTGGTGCCGTCCAGTGGATCGATCAGCCAGATGGCTTCGGCATCCATGTCGTACTGACCCGTTTCCTCGCCGAAAAAGCCGTAGCTGGGGCAAGCCGCATCCAGAATTTCGCGGATCCGGTGCTCGCACGCCACATCCACCTCGGTGACGGGGCTAGCGTCGGCTTTGATGGTGACGTCGAAGTTCTTGCGGTAGGCACCGCGAATGATCTCGCCGGCGGCGCGTGCCGCATCCAGAGCGGCTGTCAGTTCCTTGCTGTGCACGGGGCTGTTTCCTGTGGAGCGGCGCGCATCATAACAAGGCGCGGCACTAGCGCTCAGGTGTTATGGCTGAGCAAGCGACTGAAACCGGCCCGCTCGACGTGGTGCAATCCACTCAAGCAGGCATACGGCACATCCAGCGTGAACATGCGCTGCAGCGGCATGCCCAGCACATGCGCCAGCAGCGCACGGATGACACCGCCGTGCGTCACGATCAGCACATGCTGCCCGGACGCCTCTGCCAGCACGCGCTGATAGGCCTCGACAACCCGCGCTTGCAAGACATCACCCGCCTCACCTTGCGGCGGCGCGCAGTTGACCGGGTCGCGATAAAACGCACTGATCGCCTGCGCCTCACGCGCGAAGACCTCTTCACGCAACTGCCCTTCCCACTGGCCAAAACTCATTTCCCGCCAGTCCGGATCAACGCTCAGCGGAATCTCAAGACGCACGCTCAGCTCCTCGGCAAAAGCCCGGCAACGCTGCAAAGGCGAACTGACGATACGCTGCCAGGGCGCCGCCGCGCGCTCCGCCGAAGCGCGCATCTGCTGCCAACCAGCATCGCTCAGCGCCACATCGGTGGCGCCGCGAAAAATCTCCCCGCCCTGGCATTCGCCATGACGCAATACATCCAGTCGAATCAAGGTCTTGTCCTGTGCCGCTCGTGCGTGTGGCAGACTGCTGTTTTTTGAGTCGGCAACATACCCGCATGAGCATGGACATCACCGAAAGCGCCGCAGTCTGCCGCATTCTGGCCGATGCGACACGCCAGCGCCTGCTCCTGCTGCTGGAGGCTGAAGAACTCAGCGTAGCCGAACTCACCGACATCACCGGACTGGCGCAGAGCCGCGTGTCGACTCATCTGGGCAAGCTGCGCGATACCGGGATGGTGCAGGATCGGCGCCAGGGCACCACCGTGTTCTATTCGGCCACCGCGCACAGCGGCACCATCGGACGCCTGTGGCAAGCCCTGCGCCAGGACATTTCCAGCGAACAGATCAACAGCGACCGCGAGCGCATGGCCGAAGTGCTGCGTCGGCGCAACCCAGGCCTGACCTGGGCTGAGTCGGTTGCCGGCCACATGGAGCTGCATTACTCCCCGGGGCGCACCTGGCAGGCCACCGCGCATGCCTTGCTGCCGCTGCTGGCCTTTGGCGATGTGCTGGACATTGCCGCTGGCGACGGCATGCTGGCCGCCCTGCTGGCACCGCGCAGCCGCTCAATCACCTGCGTGGATTTCAGCGCAACGCTGGTTGAAGCCGGCACCCAGCGCCTGCAGGATTTTGCCCAGGCGCGCTATCTGCAAGGCGACATGCACAACCTGCCTCTGCCGGACAACGGTTTCGACACCGTCTTTCTGCTCCACGCCCTGACCTACAGCGCACAACCTGCCCAGGTGCTGAGCGAACTGGCCCGGGTGATGCGCCCGGGGGCGCGCGCGATCATTTCAACGCTGGCCCGGCATACCCACGAAGCCACCGTGGCGGCGTTCGATCACGTCAATCTGGGCTTCGAGCCGGCTGCGCTTAGCCAGCTGATCGAAGAGGCCGGGCTCATCAGCGAGCAGTGCGATGTCAGCCTGCGCGAATCGCAACCGCCGTATTTCGGCGTGATCACCGCCGTTGCAAGCAAACCGCAGTGATGCAGGAGATCACGCTCAACTTCTCGCCACAGAGCCTGACGCTGCTCAACGTTGTGCTTGGCGTGGTCATGTTCGGGATTGCAATTGATCTGCGCGTGGCTGATTTTAAGCGCGTGCTGCAGTTACCACGGGCTGTCTTTGCCGGGCTGTGTGCGCAATTTCTGGCCTTGCCAGCGGCAACCTTTGTGCTTATCCAGATCCTGCGCCCGGCACCGGAATTCGCCCTCGGCATGCTGCTGGTGTCGAGCTGCCCTGGCGGCAATATCTCCAACTTCGTCACCCATATCTCGCGCGGCAACTCGGCCCTGTCCGTGACCATGACGGCGGTCTCGTCGCTCGCTGCCATCGTCATGACGCCGCTGAATTTTGCATTCTGGGGGCAGCTGGACAGCCAGCTCGCGCCGCTGCTTCAAAGCGTGTCCCTGCAGTTCAGCGACATGCTGATCATGGTCTGCATCATGCTCGGCGCCCCACTGGCACTGGGCATGTGGCTGGCTGCGCGCTACCCAGGCTTCACCGCCTATCTGCGCACGCCCTTGCGCTGGTTCTCGTTTGCCGCCTTCTTCGGTTTCGTGCTGGCCGCCGCCGCCAACAATCTGGATGCCTTCCGCCAATACCTCAGCCTGGTCCTGGGCCTGGTGGTTCTGCACAACCTGATCGCTTTTGGCTGCGGCTACCTGCTGGCCCGCCTGGTCCGCCTGCCGGATGCAGACACCCGCGCCGTGACGGTGGAGGTCGGCATCCAGAATTCGGGGCTGGGCCTGATTCTCATCTTCAACTTCTTTGGCGGGCTCGGCGGCATGGCCTTGATCGCAGCGTGCTGGGGCATCTGGCACATCATTGCCGGCAGCGTGCTGGCCAGCTTTTGGTCACGCCGACCTCTACACGGCACGCACACCTGAGGCACACTGGGTGATTCCGGATACTTTCAACCGCGCCAAACGTGTTGAATCAGTATCGCCAATCAATCATTGGAGATTGACCGGATGAACCTGCCTGTTCGCCACCTGATTCTGAGCGCGCTGCTGCTGGCCACACCGGCCAGCCAGGCCGCCGACAGCCCGTGGCTCTCGCGCCTGCTGCTGAACACACTGTCCACGCTGGATCTCACCAGCCCCGGACCGACCCACGCCGCGGCACCATCCAGCGCGCTGGACTATGCCCGAGCTGGCGATGTCGACCTGAACAGCACGCAGCATGGGCAGTGGCAGCAGGAGGCCGGCGAGGCTGTCTGGCGACTCAAACTGCGCAGCGAAGACGCCCTCAGCCTGAGCGTCACACTGAGCGATATGCAGTTGCCGGCGGGGGCCACGCTGAACCTCTACGATGGCGACGGCCAGCGCTGGCACGGCCCGCTAAGCACCGACGTTCTGACCCGCCATGCGCGCTTCTGGTCGCCCCTGGTGCCACGCAACGCACTGATCCTGGAGCTGCGCGTTGCGGCTTCGGAACAGCCCAACACGCAGCTGCGCGTGAGCCAGGTTCAGCATGGCTTTCGTGATTTCACATTGCTCAGCAAGTCCGGCAGCTGCAACATCGACGTGGCCTGCAGTCAGGCCGACAGCTGGACCGATGCCGTGCGGGCCAGCGCGCGCATTACGCTGGGCGGCCAGCGTCTGTGCAGCGCCGTGCTGCTTAACAACACCCAACAAAACGGCGACCCGCTGCTGCTCACCGCGCGTCATTGTGGGGTTAGCGCGAATGGTGAGTTCGCCCCCAGCTCGGTGGTGGTGTACTGGAACTTCGAAACCAGCCGCTGCGGCGGCTCGCCAGATGGCAACCTGCGCCAGAACCAGACCGGCGCCAGCCTGCTGGCCGACGATGCCGCAACCGACTTCACCCTGCTGCGTCTCAACCAGCAACCGGCAACCAACTATCAGGTCTATTACGCCGGCTGGGATGCACGCGGACTGGCCCCGACCAGCGGCGCAAGCGTGCATCATCCGGGCGGTGACGAAAAACGCATCAGCCTGTTCAATCAGGCTGCCGCACCACGCAACGCCAATGTTGATGGGCAGTCAGTGCAGAGTTGGCAGGTGTTCTGGAGTCAGGGCGTCACCGAACCCGGCTCGTCGGGCGCCGGCCTGTGGGATGCACAGCATCGCGTAGTCGGCCAGCTTTCAGGCGGCAACTCATCCTGCTCCAGCCCGGATGGCGCTGACGTCTACGGCCGACTCGACGTCTCATGGGACAACAACAGCGCTGCAGCTCGGCAGCTGCGCGCCTGGCTCGACCCCGCAGGCACCGGCCAGCTCACATTGGACGGACTGGACCCAAGCACCAATACACTGCGTGCGGCCAATGACAGCTTCACCAGCGTGCCAGACGACAGCGCACAACTGCTGCTCGACGTCCTCAGCAACGATGCAGGCCAACAGCCACTGCGTTTGCTCAGCGCACGCGCCGCAAACGGCCAGGTCCGCGTCCAGGGCCAGCAACTACTTTACGACTTTGGCCCCGGCCATAACGCAGATCAGGTCGAATACCAGGTGATCAACCGTTGGGGCGAGATCGACAGCGCAAATGTCACTCTGGAACGTCAGAGCAAGGCCCTCACGCCTCTACGCGGCGGACTTGTCGACGGCGGCGCACTGATGCTGCTCGGTGTGTTGGCGACCTGGCGTCGTCGGCGATGCTTACAGCGCAGCGCATAGACTGGGCCACACACGGCAATGCCTGCCTGGCAGTACGCCGGCAGGTGTTCGTGCAGGAGCAAGGCATCGCGCCCGCCGTGGAGTTTGATGGGCGTGACCCGGACTGTATCCACGTCTTGGCCCAGCATCACGATCAGGCCATCGGCACTGCGCGGATGTTGCCGGATGCCCACATCGGCCGCGTTGCCGTACTTGCACCTTGGCGCGGCCATGGCGTGGGCCGCCTGCTAATGGCAGCCTTGACCGAAGAAGCCCGCCTACGCGGCGAGTCAGCGGTACACTTGGCTTCGCAAGAGTCCGCCATCGACTTTTATCGTCGCCTGGGTTTTGTCGCACACGGCGATATGTACCTGGAAGCGGGCATTCCCCACCTCGATATGACATTGACCCTGTAGCGCCCAAGCCATGGCCGAACTGATTCAACCCGCGCCCTTCATGCGTCGCCTGGGCGCAGCTGTGTATGACTTCTTACTGCTGCTGGCGCTTTGGATCTGCGCCGGCTTCATTGCCGTACTCATCCATGACGGCGCCGCCGAGCCGGCTGGAAGTCGCGCATTTCAGAGCGTATTGCTAGCCATTTCCATACTCTTCAACAGCTGGTTCTGGACCCACGGCGGACAAACCCTGGGCATGCGCGCATGGCGCCTGCAGGTGCGCAAGGAAGACGGCGGTACGGTGAGCTGGCCGCGTGCTGGCCTACGCTTTCTGTTCGCCATTCCAGCCTGGGGCCTGTGCGGCCTCGGCGTGTTCTGGGCCATCCCCCATCCACAGAACAAAACCTGGCAGGACCTCTTGAGCGGCACCGAAACCGTGCTGCTGCCTGCACCCCGGCCGGATCAGAAAATCCCGGACTGAGACTCAGTAGCGTGGCGCCCGGCGGGCATGACGTGAGAAATCCCAGGCCTGGGCATTCACGCCCGCTTCCAGAACCGCTTCCTGCTCATCATCCAGGCGGTGGAAAAAATCCAGGCCGGTGGCCTGCTCAATCGCATCCACGCTGACCAGAAAACCGTCCAGCGGCTCATAACCGCTGACCGTTTGCGGAACCAGAAAGGCCAACACCCGCAACCGGCCATCGCGATCACGCCGCAACCAGATGCGGAAGAAGCCGTCGGGAATGGCCACACCGCTGGGCAAGCGCTCATCCTCGGCCGTAAACACCGGCCCCATCACAACGTACAGCGGCACTTCCGAAGCGGCGTATACATCGGCTTCGAGCTCCTCCAGGCGCTGCCACAGCTTCTGATTCAGCGCACCGCGCTGAGGCACGATGTTGCTCATGCGAAAACTCGCCCGCTGGGCGTCACGACCATGAAAGCGGGACATTGCATAGTTCGGCGCCATATGCCCGCGGTTAAAGCCACTGTGACTGTAATCTTCCGCATTGACGCGGCTGAACGTTCGGGCATCAACAGCAAACCGCCCGGGCCGGTCGGCGTAGGGCCCATCAACCCGCTGGGTCAAGCGGTAGGCCACCCACAATGGATTGCGCCAATACTCCGAATAACCGAGCACAAACCCCGGCGGGTCAAGCACCTGAAAGCCATGCGGCATCCAAGGCAGCAAGGCCATATCCTGGGAGCGCGGCAAGCCGGCAAAGCTGTCGGGATGTTCACGCACACCATTGAACAGGGTCCAGCCCACCCACAGCATCGGCAACGCCAGCAAGGGCAACGGCAGTACGCGTAGCAGTTGTCGCATTAAAATTCCCGGCCGTATCTGCCTAACTTGCATCATAAAAAAGGCGGCCCGAGGCCGCCTTTTTTACGTGGAAGAGCCGGCCACAGACCGGCTTCCCTTTAAAAATCCAAACCGAATTGAATACCAGCGTTATAGCCGCGCACGTTGGCATCGCCGGACGGGCTGTAAACCATGAAGCCCAAGCCCACACCCAGCCCCGCAATGAGCGAATCAGGATCGGTCAACATCTCTCCCAGACGCAGCTGCAGATTCATACCAAACGCGGCACGCTCCTCAGACATGCTGGCAACCTGAAAATCACCGTTGTCATCGAGATAGGCGACGTTGGCATCAACAGCCGCGAAGCCCACCGGAAAGAGCACATCAAGCCAGTCAAACGGCTGTGCCCGGACATTCACGAAAACCCCGTAGTAACTGTCGATCTCAGCACTCTCGTTGCCTTCCAGACCATCGCTATCGACGCTGCCCTGAACTTCGATCGAGAAATCTTCGCTCAGCCACATGCCGGCGCGGACACGGACGCTGTTGCCATCCCCATCTTCGCGCACGGTCCGCCCGTTGTTACCCGGAATCGGCTCCGGATTGGCCGGCGGAATCACTCGAGTGATCGAGACTTCATGCATGACGTAATCAGCGCCGGCATACACCGACCACGCTCCATCCTGCGCCTGCGCAGCAAATCCCAGCATGCTTGCAGCCACCACGGCGGCACTTTGTTTAATCATTGGCTCCCCTCAATTTATTTGCCTTGCGAGCTGGCCCCGTCGGGCTGCTAAACTCGCATCAACGCATCGTCCCGCGAGTGCGCAGATACGTGAATCATTACTGAAAATCGCGCGCTATGCCACCCCCGGCACGCAACACAGGCACCAAATCATGAAGTATTGCGCCGAGTGCGGCGGCACGGTGGAACACCGTATTCCAGAGGGCGATCACCTGCCCCGGTTCATCTGCCCGTCGTGCCACACAATTCACTACCAAAACCCGCGCGTGATCACCGGTTGTCTGCCCATCTGGCAAGACAAGGTGTTGATGTGCAAACGCGCGATTGAGCCACGCTACGGCTACTGGACCTTGCCGGCCGGTTTTCTCGAAATCGGCGAGACGGTGGCTCAGGGTGCCGCCCGTGAAACCATGGAGGAAGCGCGCGCACGGGTCGAGGTCAGACAGCTGTTCAGCTTTATCAATGTGACCTACATCGGGCAGATTTACACGCTGTATCTGGCCGAGCTGCTGGATCTGGACTTCGGCCCAGGCCCTGAGAGCCTGGAGGTCGAACTCATGAGCGAAGACCAGATACCGTGGGACAACCTCGCCTTCCCGACCGTGAAACTCAGCCTACAGGACTATTTCTCGGACCGGAAAACAGGTCAGTATAGGCTGCATACGCATGATCTCACGACGCCGCCGTGGCGCCCCGGAAAGTCTAAAGGCTGACGGCGCGACGGCAGTTCAGTAAAATTTCCCGATTTCAGAATTCACGCCGGAGCGCACATGGCTTTTGTCGTCACCGAAAACTGCATCAAGTGCAAATACACCGACTGCGTCGAAGTTTGTCCTGTGGACTGCTTCCACGAAGGCCCGAACTTTTTGGTGATTGATCCCGAAGAGTGCATCGACTGCACGCTGTGCGAACCCGAATGTCCGGCCGAGGCCATTTTTGCCGAGGACGACCTGCCCGAAGATCAGGCTCACTTCCTGGAACTCAACGAGGCGCTGTCCAAGGCCTGGCCGGTGATTCGCGAGCAGAAAGATCCGCCTGCTGATGCCGCTGAATGGGATGGCAAGCCCGGCAAGCTGGAACTGCTCGAGCAGTAAGCACAACAGCGCCGGGCCTCGTGCCCGGCGTTATGCTTTAGGCGGCGCGGTGTGTATCGCGCTGCATGGCCGTGATGAAGCGCCCTTCCGGGGAACTGTTCACGCCATCGAGGAAACGATAGCGGTAAGCCCGCCCCGGGGTCAGCCCCATCACCGGAATTCGCACTTCCGGCTCACCATCGGCCTTGACCAGACACAGGCCATAGCGAACCGGATCAACCGCATCCTGTTCGAAGACTTCCCAAATCAGGCTGCGCCCCGTGAGCGCGCCATCGTCGAAGCGCGCTGCAATCAGCGCTGCATCCTGGCTTACATAAGGTACGCTGAGTTCCAAGGCCGCAGGCGCATTGGCGGCGACTTGTAATTGATCCATAGTTTTCATCGTTTCACTTTCTCTCGTCTTTTATATGCGCCGTGGATTTTGTCCCCGACGTGTGAACGTTTGATGTCATATCGGACAAGCAACAATGACGCCAGTTCCTATCTATCAGATCGACGCTTTCACTCAGCGTGTATTTGGCGGCAATCCGGCCGCCCTGGTGCCCCTTGAATCCTGGCTACCGGACGCTCAACTGCAAAGCATCTCAGCAGAAAACAACTTGTCAGAGACGGTGTTCTTGGTGCGCAGCGAAGGTACCGATGCCGATTTCGCGATGCGCTGGTTCACCCCGACCCATGAAGTGGAACTGTGTGGACATGCCACACTGGCCAGTGCGTGGTGGTTATTTCATCACGGAGGCTGGGCCGCAGAAAGCGTGACTTTCGACACACAAAGCGGCGTACTGAGCGCGCAACGTTATGGCTCACAAGTCGAGATTGACCTACCCAGCCGCCCGTCCGAACCGGATATGAGCGCACGTGACGAACTCGCCGCTGCACTCGGTTGCGCCCCCACTGAAGTGCGGCGCGGCGCCAACTGGATTGCCGTGTTTGACGATGAAAGCAGCGTACGCACCCTCAACCCCGACTTTCGCGCACTGGCGGCATTGCACCCGTTGGGCGTTATCGTGACCGCACCAGGCGAGCAGGTCGATATCGTGTCACGTTATTTCGCGCCGTCATTCGGTATCGACGAAGACCCGGTCACCGGATCAGCACATGCCGATCTCGCACCCTACTGGAGCGCACGACTGAACAAAGACCAGCTCAGCGCGCGCCAACTGTCGGCACGCGGCGGTGAACTCGAACTGCATTTCGACGCGCAGCGCGTGAAGTTACGCGGTGATTGCCGATTGTTTCTTCGCGGTGAAATACTGCTGCCCTAATTTGGTACCGCGCGGGGAGCACACCATATGGCCAGCGTTGATTTCTGGTTCGACTACATTTCGCACAATGCTTATCTGGCTTGGCATGGGCTGAAACCCATCGCCGATGCCCACAATCTGGCGATCATCCCGCAACCCGTGGTCTTCGCCGGGCTGCTGAATCACTATGGCGGCAAGGGCCCGGCCGAACTGCCGGCCAAGTCGCAATGGATGCTCAAGAACGTGCTGCGCAAAGCACGCCAGCTCGACCTCACGCTGCGCCCACCGGCCAGCCATCCGTTCAACCCTTTGCTCAGCCTGCGCGCCACGTTGGCGATCGACGATGTCGCTACGCGCACGCGTTTCATCGACAGCATGTTCCATGCGGTGTGGGCAGAAAGCCGCGACCCAAGCGCCGCTCAAACCATCAACGACTGCGCCACGCAGGCCGGCTGCGACGGTGAACACATTCTGGCCCAGGCCAATGACCCGGACATCAAGGATGCACTTCACAATCAAACGCGTGAGGCGATACGCCGCAAGGTGTTTGGCGTACCCAGTATTTTGATAGGTGACGAATTGTTCTGGGGCTACGATGATCTGGTCTTCATGCGCCAGCACCTTGAAGGCAGCGATCCGCTGGACACCAACGATTTGCAGCAATGGCAACGTGTGCGGCCATCGGCCCGGCGCTGAGACCAGACCCCAAACTCACAATAGTTAAATCGGAGGAGACACCATGCTCGGTCAGATGATGAATGTACCGTTGACCATCAGCACCCTGATTCGCCACGCCGCACGCAATCATCCGCATGCGGAGATCGTGTCGGTGACCGGCGACAACCCGCGCCATCGCACCACCATGGGCGATGCCCTGCAGCGCTCTGCCCAGCTTGCCAATGCGCTGGTCGGCTTGGGCATCAAGCCCGGCGATCGGGTGGCAACTCTGGCCTGGAATGATTACCGGCACTTCGAGGCTTACTTCGGTGTATCCGGAATGGGCGCCGTGCTGCACACCATCAACCCGCGCCTGTTCCCGGAGCAGATTGCCTACATCATCAATCATGCCGAAGATCGCGTGCTGATGATTGACCCGATGTTTATGCCATTGATCGCTGCGATCCGCGGCGAACTCAAAACGCTGGAAAAAATTGTCGTGCTGGCGCCGGCCGACTCCTCACTGGATGATGGCCTCGTCAGTTATGACGCCCTGCTGCAGGGCCAGCCAAGCACATTCGATTGGCCGCAACTCGACGAGAACGCCGCCAGCTCCATCTGTTACACCTCCGGCACCACCGGCAACCCCAAAGGGGTGGTCTATTCGCACCGCTCAACCGTGCTGCACGCAATGGCGGCGGTCGCCGCCGATGCACTGGCTTTGTCGGTGCGCGATGCGGTCCTGCCGGTCGTACCGATGTTCCACGTCAATGCCTGGGGCATCCCCTATGCCGCAGCCATGTGCGGCTGCAAGCTGGTCTTCCCCGGCCCCAAAATGGGCGACGGCGAAACCCTGCAGGACCTGATCGAGTCGGAAAACGTCACGCTGGCCGCCGGGGTTCCCACAGTGTGGCTGGGCCTGCTGCAGTATCTGGAAAAATCCGGCAAATCTCTGCCGTCATTGGAGCGCACCGTGGTCGGCGGTTCGGCCTGCCCGATCTCCATCATGCAGGCCTTCAAAGACAAGTACGACGTCGACACCCTGCACGCCTGGGGCATGACCGAAATGAGCCCAGTGGGCACCGTTAACGTGCCCAAACGCGATGCCGACAACCTCAGCCGCGACGATTACTGGAAACTCAAAGCCAAGCAAGGCCGCGCGGTCTACGGCGTTGAAATGAAAATCGTCAACGACGACGGCGTCGAACAACCCTGGGATGGTAAATCGGTCGGCAACCTCAAGGTGCGCGGCCCGTGGATCTGCTCTGAGTACTACAAGCTTCCCGGCAACGACGCACACGATGCGGACGGCTGGTTCTCGACCGGCGATGTGGCCTCGATCGATGCCGATGGCTTCATGCAAATCACCGACCGGACCAAGGACGTGATCAAATCCGGCGGCGAGTGGATCAGCTCGATCGAGCTGGAGAATGCCGCGCTGGGCCACCCCGCCGTAGCCGAAGCGGCGGTTATCGGCATCGCCCATCCCAAGTGGGACGAGCGCCCGCTGCTGATCATCGTGGCCAAGGATCAAGCCCCCAGCAAAGACGATGTGCTGGAATACCTGTCAGACAAAGTCGCCAAGTGGTGGCTACCGGATGACATTGCCTTTGTGGACGAAATCCCCAAAACCGCCACGGGCAAGATCCAGAAGCTAACCCTGCGCGAGCAATTTGCCGACTTCAGCTTCGGCTGATCAACCTTCCCAAACAGCCACTTCACGCAGCAGTGTCGTGGCGTAACAGCCTGCGGGCAGCTCGAAACTGACCCGCAGGCTGTCATCTTCCAGCCATTGCCAAGCCAAACCTGAAGGTTTGACCCGCAAAGGCCTGCGATCCTGTTTCAGCCCTGCACGCTCCAGGCCGTCGCACAAGGCTTTATCGGCATCAGCAATACGCTGCTCCAGCTGCGCCGCCCCGCCTGTGCTGGGCAGGGCCCCGCGCCCCCACAACGGCCCTGACGGATGCACATCACCCTGAGCAAGTCGGGCGCTCTGATCCTCGCCATCAGCCACAAACCAGCTGTGCGAGGCATCCAGGCAGTAAACTTCACCATCCAGAGCCTGGCACCAGTTGCCACCCGCCACCCGTTGGGCGAGCACCGCGTTGAACAGATGAGAGCGTGCCGCCGAGGTCAGCACACTGCGCAGGTGGCGCGGCACGCGTGCACCCGCAAACATGGCCCGCGCCTTGTCCAGATTGTCGCCATCGCGACCGAAGCGCTGTTCACCGAAATAGTTGGGTACGCCGTGCGTGAGTAAAGACTGCAACCGCTGCTCAGCCGCAGCGCGCTCGCCCTCAACCCCACGCAGGGTGATGCCAAAACGGTTGCCGCGCAGCGCGCCGCGACGCAGTTTGCGATCGTGCCGCGACTCAGCCACAACCTCTACGCCGTCAATCCCGAGCTGCGTCCAGTCCGGCGCATCACGCCCCGGCATCTGTACGGTGAACACCTGAGTGGTCACCGCATGGCGATCCTTGAGCCCGGCGTAACCAACGGCCATCGGCGCAACACCCGCAAAACGGGCCAGCTGACGGGCCAGCCATTCGGTGTTGTTGGATTGCTTGCGAACCACCAACCAGACATGTTCGCCGTGGCCCGCAGGCTCAAAACCGAGGTTTTCATCAACCACGAAGTCAGACGCCTGCTGGCGCAGCACGCCTCGCAAGACGGGACCACCATGAGCGTAGGGCAATGCATTCATGCGCACACACCGCAGAAATGAAAACGCCCGCAAAATGCGGGCGAAATCAAATGGCGTCCCCTAGGGGATTCGAACCCCTGTCGCCGCCGTGAAAGGGCGGTGTCCTAGGCCTCTAGACGAAGGGGACACAGGACTTTTTACCTTGGCCGGTATTTGGTGGAGCTAGGCGGGATCGAACCGCCGACCTCCTGCATGCCATGCAGGCGCTCTCCCAGCTGAGCTATAGCCCCGGCTAAAGAGCGGCGCATTTTAGGGAGTTCTCCCACACTGCGCAAGTCCTTTTCGAGTTTTTTTAACCACGCCGATCAGAACCCCAAGCATGACCAGGATCAGCAGCTCGGCTTGCGCCCGGCACGCTGCGCCGCCTGGTACTCCGGCATCACCTCAGGAATGTGCGCCTGCAGGTCCGCAATGCGTGTGGCATGGGATGGATGTGTGGACATGAACTCTGGCGGCGCACCGCCCCCCTGACTGGCCATGTTCTGCCACAAGCTCACGCTCTCGCGCGGGTCAAATCCACCTTTGGCCATGATTGCCAAGCCCATGATGTCCGCCTCGGATTCATGCGCGCGGGAGAACGGCAGCAACAATCCCACCTGGGTACCCAGGCCAAGCAGCGACATCGCAGTCTGTTGCGTAGCCGGGCCATAAGCACCGGCTACCGCGTCAACCACGGTCATACCCAGATTGGTCAAGGTGCTGGCCGATGCCCGTTCGTTGCTGTGCTCTGCGAGTACGTGCCCAACTTCATGACCGATCACTGCAGCCAGCTGACTCTGGTTCTTGGCCACATCAAGCAGGCCGGTATGCACCCCAATCTTGCCACCGGGCAGAGCGAAGGCGTTGGCTGATTCATCCTCGAACAGGGTCACCTCCCACTCACCACCAACCACGCTGGTAATGGATCGCGCCACGCATGCAACGTAGCGGGTTGCCTGGGCATTTTTGCTGATCGTCTGTTCCTGCTTGATCTGCGCATAGGCCTCCGCGCCCATCGCGTTCATTTGCTCAGCCCCCATCAGCTTGATGGTTTTGCGCCCTGTTGGTGAGGTTGCGCAACCCACCACCACGACGACAGCCACACAGGCGACGAGCCAATATTTAATCTTCGAATTCACCACTCTCTCCAACGTTCTGCTTGATGCGGCAAGGTAAAAGTGTCCCACACCTGAACCCGCGCGGCGTTAAAGTCCGTCTTACTTCACTCAATTCAGCTTATGGCGGCGATGAACATTTATCGCCCGCATGGGTCTTTGTCTGCATGAAAAACATTCTGTTCCTGATCAGCTTGGCGCTGAGTATGCTCAGCGGCGCTGCTTTTGGTGCGGGCAACGCCCAGGTAAGCACCCAGTTTTATGGCGGCCCAGCACCCGATGGGCGCGACTTTCTGCTCGCCCTGGAGCTTGCCCCCAATGTTGGCTGGCATACCTACTGGGACAATCCCGGCGATGCCGGCCTGGGCACACGGCTCCGCTGGACCCTGCCAGACGGCGTCAGTGCCGGCCCGGTACTGTGGCCGGCACCCAAAGCCTATCTCGAAGGTGACCTGCAAACCTACGGCTACGGTGAGGCTCATACCCTGCTGACTCGGGTAAGCATTGCGCCCGAAACACCTGATAGCGCCCTGATCAGCCTTAAGGCGCGCTGGCTGGTGTGCAAAGACATCTGCATACCGGAATCAGCCGACCACCAGATCAGCGTGGCCGAAATTCGTGCTGGCGGCATGCAGGACCTTCTTGCCGAGGCCCTGCAAGCCCTACCCGAGACATTGCAGAGTCGCGGTCACTTCGACCTGCGTGATGGACGTGTTTACACCCTCATCCCGCTGCCCGCGGATGCGCTGGCCGGCGCCAGCAATCCGCAATGGTTCCCGGCACAAGCCAAATTCATCGCCCATGCCGGGGATGTGCAATGGCAACGCGGCAACGCCGGCATCGTGGTCAGTAATCCGCAGCACTCCGATTTCCGTCAGCCCGAGCAAGCCGTCCGTGGCGTTCTAACTGTGGACTTGCAGGGCCAGCGCCACGCCATTGAACTCACGCTGACGCCGGGCGACGTCCCGACCGATCTGGCCGATTGGAGCGCGGCACCACAAAGCCCCTCAACCCCACTGTGGACCATCCTGCTGATGGCCTTTGCAGGCGGACTGATCCTGAACCTGATGCCCTGCGTTTTCCCGGTACTGACGCTCAAAGCCATGAATCTGGCGCGAGCCGAATCCCTGGCCGACAAGCGCATGGAAAGCATTGCGTACACCGTAGGCGTCGTGCTGTCGTTTCTGGTTATCGCAGCGGCCCTGCTTGCACTGCGCGCCGGTGGCGCCGCGCTGGGCTGGGGGTTTCAGCTGCAAAACCCGGTTGTGGTCAGCCTGCTGGCCGCGCTGATGGTAATACTCGGACTGGCCTTGCTGGGCTGGAGCCAACTGGGCATGAGCTGGATGGGCGCAGGGCAAAGCCTGACGCAACAATCCGGCCTGCGCGGCGCGTTCTTTACCGGCGTGTTGGCCGTGGTTGTCGCCAGCCCTTGCACGGCGCCATTCATGGGCGGCGCCCTGGGTTATGCCGTCCTGCAGCCTGCGCCAGTGGCCCTGGGCATCTTCGCGGCTTTGGGACTGGGTCTTGCTGCCCCCTTCGCATTGCTGCCATGGGTGCCGGCACTGGCTCACCGCCTGCCCAAGCCCGGGCCGTGGATGGAAACACTCAAGCACTGGATGGCCATTCCTCTGTTGCTGACCGCCGCCTGGCTGTACTGGGTGCTGTGGCGCCAGGCCGGCAGCCCAGGCCTAGCTCTAGGATTGCTCGGCGCTATCACGCTGGCGTACGGCCTGCGCCAGAAACCCGGAGAAAGCCGTACCGCCGGCAAACGCATCGCCATCATAGGCGGCTTGATGCTGGCCGCAGCACCACTGTGGACGCCCCCACCCGAGGCTCGCGAAATCAGCGGCAACTGGCAGAGCTGGTCGGCTCAGCGCGTGCTCGAGGCGCAGTCACAAGGACGCATGGTGTTCGTCGACTTCACTGCCGACTGGTGCCTGTCCTGCCTGGCTAATGAACGTACCGTGCTGGCCAGCAACGAAGTACAAACACTGTTCAAGCAACACGACACCTTGCTCCTCAAGGCTGACTGGACTCAGTACGACCCGGCGATCACAGCCGCACTGGCGGAGTTCGGCCGCAACGGAGTCCCGCTGTATCTGGTCTATCCGCCCAGCGGCGGCGCAGCCGAAGTGCTCCCGCAATTGCTGACCCGCGGGGTTGTACGCAGCGCACTGCAACGCGCGGCCGATGCCGATGCACCGGCGTCGTAAACCCACGGCACGATGAGCCTGCGCCACGCGCAGGCTCGAGCGCTTGCGCGCCTAGTCGATGCCCTTGGCCGAGAGAAAGATCACGCTCTCGCCGACGATCTTGGCATCCACGTACTTGTCATCCTTGCCCCAGCGACACGACTTGGTGTTGACCACCGCGGTGCACTCGGTGGGCTCACCAAGTATGGCGACCACTTCATCGTAGGGCATGCCGACCTCGAGCTTGTCGTAATTCTCAGCGCTCAGACGGTCACATCCGACCAGAGCAAGGCACAGGGCGGCGAGCAGGAAAGGCGAGCTTGGCTTCATCATGAACAATCTACGCTTTGGGTCTCCGAGCCCGGATTGTAATGCATCCAATGCCCCACGGAAGCGCGTAGAAAAGGGAGAGAAAACCCGCGTGATAATATTCGCGCCCCCTTTACATAAATAGACAGCACGATGGCCGAGTACAAAGCCCCGGAACGAGACATTAAATTTGCCCTGCGCAACGTGCTCAACGTTGACCAACTGGCTGAGCTGGACGTCTTCGCCGATGCCACCCCCGACATCATCGACGGGGTCATCGACGAAGCAGCCAAATTCATCGAAGCGCGCCTGCTGCCGCTGCGCGAATCCGGTGATGCCCAAGGCTGCAAGGTCGCCGACAATGTGGTGACGGTCCCCGATGGCTATGCTGAGGCCTACCGTGATTTTGTCGAATCCGGCTGGGTTGGGCTGTGCAACGATCCGCAATGGGGCGGCCAGGGCCTGCCCTACACGCTGTCCAAGGTGGTCGAGGAAATGACCTGCGCGGCCAACGTCGCGTTTGACCTGTACCCAAGCCTGACCAACGGCTGCTTTGAAGCGCTGCAAGCTCACGCCAGCGACGAACAAAAAGCCACCTACCTGCCCAAATTGGGCACCGGTGAGTGGACCGGCACCATGTGCATCACTGAGCCTCAGGCCGGCTCCGATCTGGCCGCAGTGCGCACCAAGGCGGTTAAGCAGGCCGACGGCAGCTACCGCATCTCCGGAATGAAGATCTTCATCACTTCCGGCGAACACGAAATGACCGACAACATCGTGCATTACGTGCTGGCCCGCTGTGATGACTCGCCTGAAGGCATCAAGGGTCTGTCGACCTTCATCGTGCCCAAATATCTGGTCAACAGCGACGGCAGTCTGGGCGAACGCAACCCGGTCAAATGCCAGGCCATCGAGCACAAGATGGGCATCAACGCCTCGGTAACCTGCGTGATGGTGTTCGAAGAGGCGATCGGCTATCTGGTCGGCGATCAGAACCGCGGCATCATGAACATGTTCACGATGATGAATCTGGCCCGCATCATGGTCGGCTACCAGGGCCTGGGCCAGGCCGAACTGGCCACCCAGAACGCCATCCGCTACGCCAAGGAACGCATCCAGGGCAAAACCCTGACCGGTGGCGACGGCCCCATCGCCGATCACCCGGATGTGCGGCGCATGCTCATGACCATGAAGGCCTACACCGAAGCCGCCCGCGTGATGGCCTACGAAACGGCCATTCACGTCGATCTGGCGCATCAGCACCCGGACGCCTCCGTACGCGAAGACGCCAACGACTGGGTCGAACTGACTACTCCGCTGGTCAAGGCTTTCTGCACCGATCTCGCAGTGGAGAACGGTAGCAGCGCGATCCAGGTTTACGGCGGGCACGGCTTTATCAAAGAGCACGGCATCGAGCAGATCGTGCGCGACTCCAAAATCCTGTGCCTGTACGAAGGCACCAACGGCATTCAGGCCATGGATCTGGTGCGCCGCAAACTGCAACTGCATGGCGGTCGCCTGGCCCAGCGCTTCTTCGACCGCGTGCGCGTGGCGATTAATGACGCTGAATCCGAGCTGGACTTCATCAGTGCCCCGCTGGACCGCGCCCTGACCGCTCTGGAAGCCACCACCCAGTGGCTGCGTGACCGCTTCAACGACAACCCCAACGACGCCGGTGCCGGCGCCGTGCAGTATCAGCGTGCCTTTGCCCTGACCATGCTCGGCTACAACTGGCTGCGCATGGCGGATGCCGCCCTGGCCTATACCGACGATGCGGACTTCAAAGCCGCCAAGCTGGCCACCGCACGCTTCTTCGCCACGCGCCTGCTACCGGAAGTGCACAGCCTGCTCGAGGCGGTGGAAGCCGGCGACAACGGCATGATGGATCTGGCTCTGGACGCGCTGTAAGGTTCCTGGCCATTTGCGAGCACAAAAAAGGCGGGTCTCGAACCCGCCTTTTTTATGCCTTAGCGTCGGCTACCAACGCATCAAAACCGCACCCCAGGTAAACCCCGCACCGAATGCAGCTGCGCAAACCAGATCACCGGGTTTGACTTTGCCCAGCTCCAAGGCATCCATCAGACACAGGGGTATGGTGGCCGCGGTGGTGTTCCCCAGCTTCTGAATGTTGTTGTGGACCTTTGATGCATCCAGACGCAACAGCTTGCCCACCATCTCATTGATACGCAGATTGGCCTGGTGCGGAATCAGCATATCCAGATCGGCGATGCCCAAGCCTTCGGCCTCGAGCACTTCCATCACCACTTCCGGCATCCGCTTGACGGCTGTTTTGAAGACCTTCTGGCCTTCCATATTCGGGTACTGAACCGCCGCCTCAAGATTGTCGTGGGTGATGAAGTCGGTCCGCCCGGGCGCCATGCCGGGATATTGCATGGCCAGGCATTCGGCATCGGCGCCTTCGGAGTGCATACGGCTGGTCAGAATGCCGCGCTCCGGATCGTCGCTCACACCCAGCACGGCCGCACCGGCCGCATCGCCGAACAGCACTGTTACCGTACGCCCGCGGGTGGATTTGTCCAGGGCCTTGGAATGCACCTCGCCGCCAATCAAAAGAATCTTCTTGTACTGACCGGCACGGATAAAGGCATCGGCCATCTGCAGGCCATACACGAACCCTGAGCATTGCTCCCGAATATCAAAGGCCGGGACAGGCCCGATACCCAGTTCACGTTGCACCAACACACCGCAGCCCGGGAAGTAGTAATCCGGCGACAAGGTGGCGTAAATGATGCAATCGATCTCACCCGGCTCCACACCGGCATTGTCCAGCGCAGCCTGTGCGGCCTTGACTCCCATGGTGTAGTTGCCTTCTTCAGGCTCCACCCAGCGTCGCTCTTCAATGCCTGATCGCTCCACGATCCAGTCGTGGCTGGTGTCCATGACCTCGGCCAGATCATGATTGGTGACGACCTTGGGTGGCAAATACCTGCCCAGACCCAAAATGCGACTGCGCACTTCTGCCATTGCTCGCTCCGGTGATTGACTCGGCGATATTAACAGGTGGCGAACGCCGCGGGCCCGTCCAAAAGGATTGAATCTTCAACCCAAACCCGGAATATAAGCAGCTTGATTCTATAAAAATGCGGCAACCACGCCGCCACGCATTGAGGAGATCCCCAGATGAAACGCATCGGCAAACGCTATCGCAGTGGTCGAGCCGCCCCCCATTACGACACCATCGTGATTGGTTCAGGTATCGGCGGACTGTGCAATGCCGCACTGCTGTCAAAACTGGGGCAGAAAGTGGCGGTGTTTGAGCAGCACTACACCGCGGGCGGCTTTACCCATTCCTACGAACGCGAAGGCTACGAATGGGACGTGGGCGTGCATTATGTTGGCGAGGTGCACAAACCCCACTCGCCACTGCGTCGTATCTTCGACGTTATCAGCGACGGGCGGCTTGAATGGGCACCAATGGATGAGATCTACGATCGCATCATCGTCGATGGGCGCAGTTACGATTTCCCGGCTGGGCGCGAAAACTTCGTTGCCGCCATGAAAGGCTACTTCCCGGACGAAGCGGACGCCATCGACGCCTATGTGGAGTTGGTCGACAACGTGGCGCGGGCCGCACGCAAACTGTTCGCAGGTCAGGCCATGCCGCCGTGGCTGGCCAAGGCCTACAACATCACGCGTGGCATGCAGATTCCCAAGCAAACGCTGATGAAAACGCGTGATGTGCTGGAATCACTGACCAGCAACCAAGAACTGATCGCGGTCTTGACCGGGCAATGGGGCGACTATGGCATGGTCCCGGCGGAAGCCACGTTCTTCATGCATGCCTCAGTGGTGAAACACTACTTCGGAGGCGGCAGTTACCCGGTCGGAGGCTCGTGGAAGATTGCCGAAACCATCGCACCCACCATTCGCGCCAGCGGCGGCGAAGTCTTTACCTACGCCCGGGTTGATGGGATCCATCTGGAGAACGGCCACGCTGTGGGCGTGCGCATGGACACCGGCGACATCATCCGCGCAGACAACATCGTCAGCGCAGCGGGCGCGCGCATCACTTACGAAAAACTCTTGCCCTCTGAGGCGCAAAACAAACTCGGCGTTGAGCGCAAGATGCAAACGGTCAAACCCTCCAGCGCGCATCTGTGCCTGTATGTCGGCCTCAAGGGTAGCGCCGAGGAACTCGACATCCCCAAAACCAACCTGTGGATATACCCTTCAGCGGATCACGAAGGAAACATCCAACGGTTCGAGAATGATGCCAGCCAGCCTTTCCCCTTGCTGTACATCAGCTTCCCCTCGGCCAAGGATCCTGCATGGCCTGAAAATTACCCCGGAAAGAGCACCGTCGAGGTACTGACCCTGGGCCCCTATGAATGGTTTGAACAGTGGCAGGACAAGACCTGGAACCAGCGCGGCGAAGACTATGACGCCTTTAAGGAGCGTTTCTCGCAACGCCTGCTGGATGAGCTGTTTCAACGCATGCCGCAACTCAAGCCAGCGCTGGATTACTACGAGCTGTCCACGCCGCTCTCAACGCAATGGTTCCAGCTCAACGACCGCGGCGAGATCTATGGCCTGGACCACGACCCCGAGCGCTTCAAGCAGGATTGGCTGCACCCGGTTTCACCGATCAAGAATCTCTATCTGACTGGTCAGGATGTCGTCACCGCCGGGGTCGGCGGCGCGCTCATCGGCGGCTTGATGACCACCGGCGCCATGCTCGGCCCGCGCAAGTTTCAGGATGTGATGAAGCTGATCAAAAACTGGCAACCGGCAGGGCAGGCCGCCAGCTAGAGGCCGTTCAGGCGAGCTCTTCGGGGAGGTCGAGGAAAGTGACCTCCCCGCTTTGCATGTTGTATTCGGCGCCCACGATCATCAGTTTGCGCTCGTTGATCAGACCCTCAAGGATTTGCGAACCCGCTTTGAGCTGCTGCACAGAGGCGCGCACGTTGGCCCGCACAGCCGCCCCCATGAGTTTGTCCTGATCGTCCCAGGCGCCACGCTCCATCAGCGGCTTCAAGGCCGGTTCAATACGGCTCACAATCGACCGAAGATTGCGGGACGCTCCGTCCGTGGGGGTAGTCATCTCGCTCAACGTCGCCGTCACGGCGCCGCACGATCCATGCCCAAGCACCACAACCAGCGGTGTGCCGAATTGGGTGGCGGCAAATTCAACGCTGCCAATCTGGGTCGGCGCCACAATGTTGCCGGCCACACGAATCACGAAGAGATCACCCAAGCCCTGATCAAAAACCAGTTCCGCAGGCACGCGGGAATCCGAACACCCCAGGATCACAGCGAAAGGTGACTGCCCGGAAGAGAGTTCGCTGGGTAGACGATCCGGCAACTTGAGCAGACGCTCTACAAACCGCCGGTTGCCTTCACGCAGTCGGTTAAGCGCTTCGGTAATTGCTGGCATCAGGTCGTAATCTTGGACAGTTTCTTCATCCAGCGGTCTGAGCGCTGGTCCTGCTCTTTGCGTTCGCGCGCGCCTTTCATGCGCTCGCGGATCGCAGCCACCTTTTCAGCTGCCGCTTTGGCGTCTTCTGCACTGACCTGACCCGCGCTCTGGCCGGCCAGATCAATGCGCTCTGCCTCAGCCTTGATCGAGAGTTGGTAACCCAATGCACCGGTGTACCAGCGCAAGGCACTGGTCAACTGATAACTGGCCAGCTGGTTCCCTTCATCCGCCAAGATATCTTTATGAATCCCGACTTTGAGCGGTTTTCTCGCCTTGGGGTCTTCAAAAAAAGTTTCGGGATAGCGGTCGATCAGCGCCGGTAGCCATTCTTCACGGGCACGGCGGCTGCGCTGCTGGTTTTTTTTACGCGTTTGAGAATCGGACATGGCCTGAATCAGCCGAGAACAGGGGGCCGTATGACGGTCGTGCCCCTAATTCTACCTTGGGACACGCAAAAGCGCCCTAACCGCATATCGGACACCGCCATTAAAGGCCAGCCTGGCGCACAGCACGCCGCTGGGCAATGCCCAATATCTGAGTGAGCAACACAGGTAGAAAGGTCAGCGTGACTGCGGTGGAAAACAGCAAACCAAACAATACGATCGCGCCCACGCCGCGATACAACTCAGTGCCCGCCCCGGGCACAAAGACCAGCGGTGACAAGCCGCAAAGCGTGGTAATCGTAGACATGAGGATTGGCCGCAGCCTGGATTCCACCGCACTGGATACGGCCTGCTTAACCGCCATCCCGCGCTCTTTCAGGTTATGCCGAGCCTGGTCAACGATCAGGATCGGGTTGTTCACCACAGTTCCCAGCAAGATCAAAAAGCCCAGCATGGAAATCATATCGAACGGCTGGGCCACGAAAACGTTCATCAGCGCCAGTCCCGCAATCCCCCCGGCAATGCCCAACGGCACAGTGGTCAAAATAATCAGCGGATAGCCCCAGTGCGTAAATATCGCTACCAGCAGCAGAAAGCACAGCATCACCGCGACGACAAAGTTGCCTGAAAGGGCCTCACGGGTAGCATCCAACTGATCAGCCGCACCGGAGATGTCGAGCAGCACGCCTGGTGGAATCTTGCCTTCGGACTGCAGAGCGTCAAGCACATCGCCCTGCACGATCCTGACCGCCTGCTCCAAAGGAATCTCGCGTGGCGCAATGATATTCAGGGTCACAGTGCGGCGCCCGTTAATACGCCGGATTTGATCGGTATCGGCCACTTCCACAAAATCGGCCACAGCAGATAAGGGCACAACACCACGCGGTGTGTGCAGCGGCAAATCCTGCAATTCTCCCAGTGACTGACGATAGCCTTGCGCGCCGTACAGGAACATGTCGACCTTGTCATCGCCGATGAAGAACTCGTCGACGAAAGCGCCATCTGACAACACCGCCACTGCGTAGCCGAAAGCCTCCGCCGTCAATCCCAGCTCGGCCAGACGTGCCCAATCCGGACGAATCTGAATCAATGGCTGAGTCAGAGACAAAGACGATGGCTCTGAACCGATCTGCGGATTGTTTAGCGCCTCTCCCGCTCGGTCATATACCGCGCGAGCAGCCACGAACAAATCGACCAGCTGAGCACCGGAGATGTCGACATTGACGCTGCGCGTGCCCCCATCATTGCTTGAGATGATCGACCCCCGTGCCGCGAACGCCCGCATCCCGGGCTCCTCGCGATAACGCGCAGTCAGTGCCGCCATCAAGGCATCAATATGTGCAGGATTCACGGTTTCAGCAATGATCCGTAACCCGGCCGGGTCGACAGACAAGTTCATGTAGGCCATGGCGGGCACATCAGTCTCACCACGCTCAAAACGGGCCGGATCGTCGCCCACATAGGGCTGCAGGTCGGTCTGAACACGCTGCGCCACCTCGCTCATTTCAGACAGGTTGTAACCCGGCGGGGCAATCATGCGCGCAAAGGTCTTGGGCTCCTCACCTTCCGGCAAGTACTCAGCTGGCGGGGTGAGCCCGACAATCACACCCGCCGTAACAACAACCACGCCCGCCAGATACATCCAGCGCCTGGCCGCAGAAGCGATCAAAGCATCCACAAGCTGAATCACGACACGCTTGAATCGACCTGCTGGCTCGTGTCGCCCGGCCGTGTCACCGAAGCGCATATGCACACTGGCGGCGGGCACCAATGTTGTAGCCACCAGCATGGACACCAGAATGGCCGAGGAAATGGCAACGGCCACGTCCGAATAGAGCTGGCCGGCCTCTTCACGAATAAACAGGATTGGCGCAAATACAAGCACCGTGGTCATCGTTGAGGCCAGCACGGCCGGCCAAACGCGGCGCACGCCCGCCACCGCAGCCGCCATACGCTCAAGCCCGCGACGACGCTCCCGCTCGATGGCTTCCAGCACAACAATGCTGTTATCCAACGTCATACCGATGGAAAACGCCACGCCAGCCAGCGAAATCACGTTTATTGTGCGGCCAAACGCAAGCAAGCCCATGAACGCCGCGATCGTACAGATCGGTATGCCAAGCACCCCGACCAACGTCGCCGGCAATGAGCGCAGAAACACAAACATCACAAGCGTGGCCAGACATGCACCGAGAACCAGGTTCTGCCAAACATTGGCTACCGAGGCTTCAACGTAGCGCACGTCATCACTGATCAAACGCATGCGTAAGCCCGCCGGCTCCAGTACACGTTGATTGATGTCGTCGATCACCGGCATCAGGTCGCGCTTGATCTGCACCACATTGGAGCCCGAGAGTCGCCTCACTGACATACCCAGGGTCGGTTCGCCATCGGTAAAAGACAGGCTCCGCGGCTCGAAATGATCCAGACGCACAGTGGCCACATCACGCAGACGCACCAACGTGTCTCCACGCTGAGCAACAACCATCTCGCGCAGGTCCTCAAGCTCTTCGAAGCGCCCGACCGTACGCAGCAAATAACGCCGCTTGCCACTGTCGATGTCACCCGCTGATCGGTCACGATTGCGCGCCCGAACCGCATCACGCAATTCGCTCAGACTCAGCCCACGCTCAGCCAGCGCCGCAGCATCCACTTCAATTTGCACCTGACGCGCAGCACCACCGCCGACCTGAACCTGCGCAACCCCCGGAACACGCTCCATGCGCGGCCGGACATTGTCCTCGATAAAGTCCTGCATCAGGTCAAGGTCCAGGCCTAACGGATTACCGGGCTCCGCCGTGACCCTGAAGTACATGAAGGAATTCTGCGAAAACGAGGTGGCCGAAACGGTCGGTTGATCAACATTCTCCGGATAGGCCGGAACCTGCGACAGCGCGTTGTTTACGTCCAGCAAGGCCCGCGTGATATCAACGCCGAATGGAAACTCCAACTCAATTTGAGCCAGGCCTGTGGTGGCTTGTGATTTGAGCCGCGCCAGCCCCGGGATCGTGCGCAGGTAGTCTTCCTGCTCGATCAGGATTTCCTTTTCGATATCCTGCGGAGTCGCACCGGCCCAACTGGTCTCAACCGAGATGCGACGCACTTCAAGGTCTGGAATCATCTGCACTGGCACGCGAAACGCTGCCAGTACCCCGAGCACACAGATCACCAGCGCAATGACAGTGAGCAATGTACCGCGCCGGATCAGACCTTCCATCATGGCGCGAACACTCGCGCCTGGACTGCCTGCCCCGAACGCAGCGTTTCGTTGCCTCGGACGATCACCCGATCATCTGCTGTCAAACCCTCAAGCACTACCACGCGTTCACCACGTTGCGCACCTAAAGTCACAGGCTGGCGCCGCACTGAGTTCTTCTCGTCCAGCACCCATACCATGCTGGAACCATCAGGAAACCGCAGCAATGCGTCCCGCGGTATGACCACCGCCTGCTCAGCCCCCGGCAATGCAAAACGCACGCGGGCCGACATGCCGGGTACGACCGTATCGGGCGACGCATCGATCGCGACCCGCACCAGAAAACTACGCGCCTGAGCGTCAAGAGCCTCAACCCGGGCGTCAATGCGCCCGTTCAGAGACTGCCCCGGCAAGGCATCAATCAGCACGCTGGCCGCCTGTGTTGTCTGCAATTCGCGATAGCGCTGTTGAGGAACTTGCACATCAACCCGCAAGTCATCCAACGCCACCAGCTCAAGCACTGCCTGTCCAGGCGTGACCCACTCACCCGGCGCCACCAGACGCCGCCGGATGACGCCATCAAACGGCGCTCTGACTTGATGGCGAGCGACAATCTCTGCTTGCTCGGCATGCTGTGCCTTGAGCCGCGCCAGGGCCGCCGCGGCCAGGTCGGCCTCTGCACGACGCGTGGCATACTCAGATTGCGGCAAGCTGCCGCGTTCAGCCAGCGGCTGCGCTTCGTCGCGCAGTCTGCGTGCCTCAGCCAGGCGGGTTCGGGCCTCTTCCAACGCCGCCGCCTCACGTTGCAGGCTCAATGCAGCCAGGGTCGCGTCCAGGGTCAGGAGTGTTTGATCGTTCTCAACCCGGTCACCGGCATCAACCTGGACATCAGCCACCAGGCCCTGCAACTGGGTGGACAGTGCGGCATCACGTGCCGTTGTCACGGTGCCGGTCAATGCCAACTCCTGCCCGACAGTGGCCAGCTCCGGCGTCACATACTCGACCACAGCTTGCGCCTGAACGGCGCTCACAGCCAGCAAAAACGAGGCTGCAAAAAGCCTCACGCATACGGATTTCACAACGATGGATCCCTGTTCGCGACACTGCTCCCCAATACGCAGTGTCTCCCAAGCGAAAACAGTGGACCTCAGCTTGTTGAGATTGGTTCCCGTTCAGCCACGCGCAGGATGTATTCCTGGAAACCATTGCGCAGCATCATTACGCGGTCTATCGCATAGCGTGGCAAACAACGCTCCAGCTCCTTGGGTGCCATGCGCGGGGACTCGCGCATCTGTTCAGGCTTGGGCCTGATCTGCACCGCATCACGTCCCGCCGGGGTATAGCGGCACGGTTGCGCGGGCATTTCCGTCGAGGTGTAAGCCATCAGCGCATGCACCTGCGCCTCTGGGGCACACAGCAGCGCAACCTGATCCATCACCACACTGATGACATTGCGCGGCAGGTAATTCAGAAAATCCCAGCACAGCACGACGTTGGGGCGATGCGCCGGGTCATGAGGCATCGCCTGCCCAATTCGATCGATCAAATCCTCCGCGCTGCTGGCCTGCTTGAGGCTGGCCAGCGCTTGCGGAAAATTGACGATATCCACCCGGCACTGCATATCATTGAACAGCGCGATCCCCGCCTGACTGGGAGGCGCGAAATCAAGCACCACGCAACGACCGCCCGACGCTGCCCGCTCGATCATTTCGGCGAACAGCGGCAGGCGTTCAGTAACCGGAGCCTCAACCGGAGCGGGCGCTTGTGGGCGCGCGTTCCGTCCTCCGCCTGTGAATGGGAAGCGTCTCAGTCGGGCGCCTTGCACATTGGCGATCCGTGCTTACTTGGCGGCAGCGGCCGAGTCGGGTTTGTTCGCGTCTTTGTCGCCAACAGCGGTCTTGGCAGGCTCATCCTTGCGCTCTACCGCAACCGGGCGCGGAGCCGCAGCCACCGGCGCTGAGGGTTTGACCTCGGGCTTGGCGGGCTGCAACACGTCGCCAAACTTAGCCTGCACGGCTTCCTTGATCGCGTCCGGATCCATCTCAACCGAACCACGCAAATGAGCGCCATCCTCCAGCGACACTCTCGGCGCCATCACAGCACCCTGAATGCGTGCGCTTTTCTTGATCGCGATGCGCTCTGAAGCGTAGATGTCGCCCTCAATCGTGCCATCGACGACCACAACATTGGCAAACGCGGTACCCACGATCCGCCCTTGCGAGCCCACCGCCAGCTGGTTGCTTTTAAGCACAACCATGCCCGTGATCTTGCCTTCGATCAGCAAGTCTTCCTCGGCGTGCAAATCACCTTTGATATGCGTCTTAGGGCCAATGGAGGCGCCATCCCGGCGCATGGCCGTCTGCGACGGTTGAGGATACGGGTTGCTTGCTGCCTGATTGTTTTCCGCTGACATACGAACGTCCTGTTGCTGATGAAGTCGGGAAGTCGAGCCACATACTGTGCGCTTCCCCGACGCGAACATAAAGGGTCGGTGAGAAATTTCCGTGAAGAACAGAAATCACTCCAGCAGACCGAGCATGCGATGCAAAGTTCGAGCTGGCAACCGGTATCATCAGCCCCTTTTGCGGATTCCTCGCATGTCGCGCACCCAGCATTTCGTTTTGTGTTTTCGCTGCCCGGACAAGCCCGGCATCATCGCCGCCGTTTCCTCGTTTCTGTTTGAGCAAGGCTGCGACATCCGTGATGCGGCGCAGTACGGCGACCCGGACACCTGCAACTTTTTTGTCCGCATCCAGCTGGCGGCGCCCGCCGAACTCGATTGCGCCGAACTGGATGCACGCATCCAGCCATTAGTGCAAAGCCAGCAACTGGACTACACCCTGCACGACATGCAACGGCGGATGCGCACCCTGATTGCAGTGTCACGCCAGGGCCACTGTCTGAACGATTTGTTGCACCGCTGGCATTGTGGCCTGCTGCACACCGACATCGCTGGCGTCGTGTCCAATCATGAGGACTTCCGCCGCCTGACCGAATGGTACGGCTTGCCCTTTCACTACCTGCCCATGAATGACGGTGGCAAAGCGCGGCAAGAGCAGAAGCTTCTGGAGCTGATCGAGAAGGACAATGTCGACCTGCTGGTGCTGGCGCGCTACATGCAAGTGCTATCGGAGGACCTGTGCGAAAAGCTGCAAGGGGCTTGCATCAATATCCATCACTCCTTCCTGCCCAGCTTCAAAGGCGCCAAGCCTTACCACCGCGCCCACGAGCGCGGCGTCAAGCTGATCGGCGCCACCGCGCACTTCGTCACCCCCGATCTGGACGAAGGTCCGATCATTGAGCAAGACGTGGTGCGGGTAAACCACACCCACTCCGCCGAAGATATGGTGAATATGGGCCGTGAGGTGGAAGCCCGCGTGCTGGCCAATGCGGTGGGCTGGTATGTGGAACACCGCATCATGCTCAATGGACAGAAAACCATCGTGTTTCCTTAGCCCAATACTTGCCAGCCACAGCGCGGGACCGCACCTATCGGAAACGCCAACTGCCGCTGCGGGCATGCACATGGCATGCTTGAAACACAACATCAGGCATGCCGAGAGGTGCCATGCCTGACCTCAAGGTCAGTCCACAGGGGTAGTCATGACCAAAGCATTCCAAGCGCTCGTGCTGATGATCAGCATGGGTTTTATGCCCATCGCCGGCGCCGTCAATATCTCGAACAATGGCCTGGGCGAGGCCATCGTTGCACCGTATTACTCCGTGCGCGACGGCTGGATAACACTGCTCAACATCAACAACACCAGCAGCGACCCAATACTGGTGAAGATCCGTGTGCGCGAGGCTTACAACGGCCGCGGTGTCGCCGATACCGTGGTGGGGCTGGCCGCTCACGACAGTTTCGTTGCCGTCATGCTGGAAGACTCGAATGGCAACTTGATTCTTCGTTCAGCGGATAGCCCTAACGACCAAGGACAGCACAGCTGTAACACTTTAACGCGTGTGAACTCCGGCTCAGGCACGCTCGAATACGCCATGTTCAGCCAGCAAAACTTCACTGCGGCAAATAGTGACGGCAGGCCCGGCAGTGATTCACCCTCTGACAATATGTCTGACGCAGCCAAAGATCGTATGCGCGAGGGCTACATCGAGATGTTTGTGCTTGGGCACGCAGACAGCTCGCTGATCCAAGGCCCGGAACGCTTTGGCCCTGGCGATGCCCCCAGCGCCCCCTTGGCCGGCGCCATCAATATGGCGCGCGCCATTGCACAGTTCGACTGCGCAAACTTCAAAACGGCACTGACCGAAGACATCAACAGCGAAACTGGCGATCGCCACATCCTGGATACCGCGCGCCAATTCGGCGAGCCCACAAAAGTCCTGCGGGCCGACTTCCGCATGATCCACCTTGAGCGCGGCACCGAAGTGGAACAGTACCCGCTGGCCTGGGCCAACTTCTTCAACCCTGGCGCCAATGATTCAGATTCTGATGGCGTGGTGAAACCCCTGGAAAATGCCAACTGCACCATCACCCGTGGCGATGAACGCACCCTGGGTGCCAACTGGAGCCCACAATCCAGCGCCTCCTGCCAGAACCTGGTCACTGCAGCCACCGGCCATGCCAACCTGGAACCCAGCCTCAACGATGCCTGGCCTGCCGTTGCGCGCAAATTCGATGATGACAGCGAATCGCTGGTCACCATCAACGCCACCGTCAACTCCTTTGCCGGTCGCCCACGGGGCATCGATGCGGTCAGCGCAACAATTCAAGCTCGCTCAGTTCTTGGCGAGTGGTCGCAAAACTTAGCAGCGGGCGTCACAACCGACTGGATACTGACGATGCCAACCCGGCCGTTTTATGTCGACCAGGCGGCCAATGCTGCCGCCGCCATCGCGCTCGACTCATTCGTCGGCCACTCGCAAGGGCGCAGCACCAGCTGCATTACCCAGGACTACGATAATGATGGCAGCTGGGATGTTGACTTTGACGGTAACGGTGTCAGCGATTGCGAAGCAGCGCCCTACCCGCCCTTTGATCAAGCACTCGCTGAAAATGAGCCTGAGTGCGCAGTAGCGCTGTACAGCTTCGTGAACAGAGCTGGTGAAAAGATCGTACCCAGCGAAGCACCAAGCCCCGATTTCGGCACAGGCCTGCCCGAAGACCCGTACAAGGGCCAAGTCCACTTATGCACCGCAGCCACGCTTGTAAGCTTCAACGGCGCAAGCGCCTTCAAGACGCATGAGCAGAATATCGACACCAGTTCATACGCCAGCGACGTTGCCGGCTGGGCCGAAATTGACCTGACCAACAAGGGCGCGCGCACGCAAAACCTCGCCGGAAGCACGCCTGGGTTACCCATGATCGGCTTCAACGTAAAGCATCGGGTGATCCAAGGCGCCTCGACCACGAACTACAGCAGTTCGGTGCCACTGTACTTCTCACGTTAATTTCATTGCTTGGGCATCCCACGCATGATGCCCTGATATTGGTCACGCGCCTGACTTGTTGCCATGCCATAACGCTTATGGTCAGGCGCGGGCGCATCACGCCGCCCGCAAACACCATCCATCAAGGAGCAGGCAATGGCATACGTGACGATAGACGGACAGAAGCTGGAAAAGGAACTGCTGGAGCTGGCTAAGCATCACACCACAGGCCAGGGAGAAGGCAAGCTGTCCAAAGACGAGGTGGCCGATTTATTCACATCGGCGCGCGACGGCGTTGCCGTCACAGATACCGAAAAAGCCACACTGGCCTATATTCGGAAACACTTCGAATTCACCGACGCGGCCGCAAAAGACTTCGACGTAGCTTTCAGCGCCCTTTAGACAGCGTTTGCCTCACAGAAAATTGAGGTAATAACTCAGTGCACTGCTGTGCCGGCTGCGCACCCGCCAGCCGCTCAGCAGACTGTGAGAAAAGCGCCAGTATTCCTGCCGTGCAGCCTGCTCCGGCAGGCTGTAGCGGACCTGCACGACAACCTTGTCCGAATCCCCCAAAGACAGCAGCGGCTTGCTGACCTTGGTCGACAGCACCATGATCGCATTGCGGTCGGCCAGATCGACTAGGCGCTGCATATCCTGCTCGCCCCAAGCGCCATCATGCGCATCCAGCGTCTTGCCCAACTGATTGCCCAGGTCATTGGCCAGCTCGGCTTTGACCGCCGCATGCAGGCGCGGATCGTCGCTGGGGCCAATGGTCATCAGACGCACACCGATCAGCACCACAGCAATCGCCACTGCGGCCCAACCCTGAATTTTTGTCTCCACCCCTGACTCCCGCGTTAAGGAGTCAAGACCATAGCAGACGCCTAACCCGTCGCTTCAGCCGAACTGTTCTGTGCCTGTGCGCGCCGCAAAAACCACTCCACCAGCACAAAGGCAAACGGCACGATGGCTGCGACCAGCAATCCCAGCCAAGTCACAAGCGACCATCCACGCTGACTGGACACCAGCAGCGAAGCCACCAGATAGAGCATGAACAACACACCGTGCGTCATGCCGATCACATAGACGAACTCGCGACTGATCAGGCCCAGCGTCACGGCCAGAATAGTGAGGTAAGACAAGCCTTCGCTGATGCTGATGGCGCGAAATGCGACAAGCATGTTGAGTTCCTTGAATGCAACGGGATACGCATAGCATGCCAGCATCAGCTGATCTGCCAACAGTGCGAACACGGGAAAAGATGGTGGCCAAGGGCGGAATCGAACCACCGACACGCGGATTTTCAATCCGCTGCTCTACCAACTGAGCTACTTGGCCAGATCTTGCAGCTTATCTTCGCGCCAACCGTGTTGCACGGCGGCACAAGGCGAAGGGCGCGTATTAAACCGTTAGTCCAGCGGCACGTCAAGCGAAAGCCGCTATTGCCCTATTCCGAAGGCGGCGTGTAGCTGGTCTGGGCGAGCTCACCGCCACCGAAGAAATACTTTTCCATTTCCTCGGCCAGGAAGCTGCGCGCTTTGGGATCGGCCAGAACCAGCCGGTATTCGTTGATCAAGCGCGTCTGATGGGCCAGCCATTCCTGCCAGGCCGCCTTGGACACCTGCTCGAAAATGCGTTGCCCGAGATCACCCGGGTACGGCGGACGATCCAGCCCTTCGGAAGGAATGCCCAGTTTGATGCACTTCACGATGCGGCTCATGCGCAATAAGTCTCTATCAGTCGTCGTACAGGTTGCGGCAGCCCCAGAGACAGCGCCGCCTCTACAGTATGCCAGTCGTGGCCGTCGCGCTCAGCCAGCCGGTTAGATGCCAGCTGCGCACTGACCGGCTCCAGCCACAGGGAAAAATGGCTGAACTCATGACGCAATGCCGGGCCCAAACTGCTGAGCTGGCTCACGTCGTCCGCGTGGTCGCTGTATTCCGGCAGCGACCACAGCCCGCCCCAGATGCCGCTGGGTGGCCGCCGCTGCAGCAGGATACGATCCTGCGCATCACGCACAATGAGAAATTTCTCTTCCCGAACCGGGCGCGCCTTGCGCGGCTTGGGCGCAGGAATGGTGGCGGTCTTTCCCTGCGCGCGAGCCTGGCAATCCGCATCCACCGGGCACTCTGCACAACCTGGGTTGCGGCGCACGCAAAGCGTCGCCCCCAGGTCCATCATGGCTTGCGCGTAGTCCGCCTGACGCGTGTCTGGCAGGCGCGCCTCAGCCACCGCCCACAAGCGCTTGAGTACCGCGCTCTGACCGGGCCAGCCCTCGACCCCGGCATGCCGCGCCAGCACCCGCTTGACGTTGCCATCGAGTATCGCCGCGCGCTGCCCGAATGCCTGCGCGGCAATTGCGCCAGCCGTGGAACGCCCGATCCCGGGCAGTTGCTGCAACGTTTCAACGTCCTGGGGAAACACCCCGTCAAAATCGTCCACCAGCATGCGCGCCGCGCGGTGCAGGTTGCGTGCGCGGGCGTAATAGCCCAACCCGGACCACAGGCTCATCAGCTCATCCTGATCACACCGCGCCAGCGCCTGAACATCGGGCAGGCGCGCCATGAAGGCCTGGAAGTAAGGCATGACCGCGCTCACCGTGGTCTGTTGAAGCATGATCTCCGAAACCCACACACGGTAGGGGCTGCGCGGGTTTTGCCACGGCAGATCGTGACGCCCATTTACATCGAACCAGGCGAGCACCCGTGCTGCCCAGTGCTCAGCGTGCATTGGCCAGACGCTCTATACCTTCGGCGGTGTGTACGGCCTCGCTGGCCAGTTTGCGCTCGATCAGCCACGGACCAATGATCGGAGGCACCCAGAAATCCGGCTCCACCACAGCCTCAAAGATCAGCCGCGCCTCCTCACCTTCATCCCAGATACGCCACGAAGCCCGGCCAAATTTCAGGTTGCTCATTTCCGGAATCACTTCGGCGCGCAGATGCTGCGGAGGCTCCTTGTACATGTCCTGAACCTGATCGAAGACGCGACAGATACCCATCACGCACACCCGCACCTGAGTGTGGACCCGCTGGGCCGGCGCCAGCGCGCCATCAATCGGCACGGCCTGGATGATTGCCGGATTGATCTGCACCAGGCGCGCGTAATCCGTGAACACCGCGTAAGCCCTGTCTGCTGAGGTCTGCATCACCGCATGCATGACCACCTGATAGCGCTTGCCCACGTGCGTCACCTCGAGATGCTCGAGACGTGATGCCATGTTTTCGAACGCCTCGATTTTATTGCTGTTGCTGCTGCGCGGGTTGCGGGGTGGTTTTGGGCTGCTGCTGCGGCTCACTCTTGGGCTGCTGCTGTTTGCGGAAAAAGTCCGTGAGCTTGTCGTTGAGCTTGTCTTTCAACTCGTCTTTCTTCTCGTCCACTTTGTCCCGCAACTCCGCCCGCGCCTTCTCTTTAAGCACATCTTCAAGATTGACTTTGAACTGAGGCTTGGTCAAAGGCCCGCTGATTTCGACCGGAATCGCCAGCCCGATCAGCTTGGACAGGGTCTTGTCATTGCGGGTGGTGGGGTTCTCCAGCAGGGTCGGCGCGAGCTTGAGGTCAAATTGACCGGCCAGCACGTCGATGAAACCGTCACCGCCGAACTTGAACCAGGGGTTGTTGCCGCCCAGATCCTGCACCTTGAGCTTGCCGGACTGGATCAAAAAGCGCCCGACCAGTTCGCTGAATCCGGTGGCCTCACCACTTTGCGCCGCCTGGGCCTTGCTGCCGCCGGCCAGGGCACTGGCTTTGCGCACCAGATCAACCAGGCTGATGCCCTGCACCTCGCCATCCTTGAGCTTGTAGTTGGCCTCACCGCTGGCGCTTGAACGCATGGCACCCACGGTGGCGCCCTGCGATTGCAGATTCAGACCCAGCTCGGTGGTCCCGGTAATCCAGCGGCTGCCCCAGCCATCCTGCAGGAAATCACCCAAGCCGATGGCCTTGGCCGACAGATCCACACCGAGTACGGGCTTGGGCTTGGATGCGTCAATACTGTTGTTGAGCGCGAGCTGCCCACCATAGGCATTGGCCACCAGCTGCTGCTTGACCGGCGTGCCCGGGCGCGCATCCGCAGTCCACCGCACATCGCGGAATTTCACACCGTAGGCGTTGAGCCGACTGATCTGCACACGCGCGGTCAGGTTCAGATCACGCGCCCAGTCCATCGGCACTTCCATGCTGTTGAGATCCCCGGCCGAGGACGACGACGCGCCGGAGTCCTTTTCGCTTGCGTCCTCACCGCCAACCCAGTCGCTCACCGTGAGGCCCGCAAGATCAAGGTTGGCGCGCAGCTGAGGCTTGTCGAACTGGGCTACGGATGCCTTGCCAGAGAGTGCTTCGCCAGCCAGTTGACCGCTGATCTTTTCAATCGAAATACGATCCGGCGCGATGGCGTAGGTCATGTCCAAACGGGTCGGGCCGGCCGACTTGGGAGCACCGACGGGATAGCCCAACGCAGCCAGATAGGCGTGCAGGTCCAGCGGCTTCAGGCTGATGCTGCCACTGCCGGTCTGGTTGGCGATGCTGGCCAGCGCCGCCTTGGCGGTGAGCTTGAGCTCGCCAAAGCCGATGTCCAGCGTGGTCGCCTCGACCCGATCGTTGCCCAGCGAAGCATCCGCCTGCAGGGCAAAGTTCAGGTTCGGCCAGTGCCCTGATTCCTCCGGCAGCGCGACGTCCAAGGCCTTGGCCATGCGCCGCACATCCACATTTGAACCCTTGAGATCAAACTTGGCCTTCTGCGCTGATGACAGCTCATCAAGCTGGGCGCTGAATGTGACCAGCTGATCCACAAAACGCAGCTCGCCGTCGGACACCGCAGCCGTCTGCGTTTTGCCGTTGTACGCGGCGCTCAGCGCCAATGCGATCTGCTGTTCGCCACCGGGCACGGCATCTCCGCGCGCACTGGCGGTGGCGCTGAACTGGTCGACACGTGCAAACGGGCCGTCCAGCTCAAACTGCCAGTCCGTTTGTGCCTTGAGTTCGAGTTGGGTCTTGTCGGCCAGCGTCAGCATCACCGACAAGGCCAGCGTCGATGGCTCGCCCAGCCTGATCGGGCCTGTTTCCAGATTCAGCCCCTCGACCACGGTGACCTGATCCCCGTCACGCCACTGCAGGCGTGCATCGAACAGTTCAAGCCCGGCGATGCTCAAATCCTGCACATCCACCTCGCCACGCACCTCAACCGGATCATCCGGCTCGGTCGGCTCGGCTTCATCTGCGCCCGCCAGGTCATCCCAGTTGCTGGACCCATCTGCCTTGCGCTGCAGATTGAGCACCAGCCCATGCAGAGCGATCTTACCCAGCTCGACCTGCCCCTTGAGCAGCGGGAGCAGACGCAACCGCGCCTCCAGATGTTCGATGCGGGCGAACTCGGGGTCATCAAAACCGGCAGCATTGGACAGGGCCAGGGCGTTGGCCTCAACCCCCAGCCAGGGGAAAACGCTGAGTTCCAGCGGGCCGCTGAGGGTCAGATCGCGCCCGGTGTGTTTTTTGACCTGCGCCTGGATATCGTCCTTGTAATCGTTGGGATCAAAGGTGAACGCCACAACCGCCAGCGCTCCACCCAGGAGCACAACCAGCGCGAGCAGGACAAAAAGAAGCTTTTTCAGAAACGGGCTCATGCACAATCCCAGCAGCGCAAATGGAACGGAACTCATCGACCCGTCAGGGCTGGTTGAGTTCAGACCAACAGCTTACCGGAGGGCGCGACGCCCCGCGATGACAGTGCCCAGCACTTTATTCATTGCCAGCGCTGGCGGCCGTGGGCCGAAGCACAGGGCAGCGGCAGGTACGAGTCCGAAGAACGCAGGGCAGGATGCCCGGAGCAACCCTGCACGCGGCACCAACGCCAAGATAGATGGAGCGGGTGATGGGAATCGAACCCACATTAAAAGCTTGGGAAGCTTCCGTTCTACCATTGAACTACACCCGCATCGACGCGAAGTTTAGCTCAAAATTCGCGGCAACAGCGTGTGGCCCACGAAGCACGCCAGCCGATTGGTTAGAATGATGGGTTCACACGCGGCACACCGGTGGCGCCGGTGCGCTCGCTTGCTGTCTTCTGCAATCTCCAGAGGTGTCATGAGTCACACTCCGCACATCGTGGTCAACGGCGATCCGCAGCCCTGGCAGGATGGCGAAACCTTGGCCAGCCTGATCGAAAAGCTCGGATTGAGCGGCAAGCGCATCGCCGTGGAGGTCAACCAGGACATCATTCCGCGGGCCCGCCATGCGCAGCACGCGCTGGTCGCGGGTGACCGGATCGAGATCATTCAGGCCATCGGCGGCGGCTGAGGCCACACATCAAAGATTAGGACAACATGAGTCAGGACACGCTCACCATCGCCGGCCGGCAGTACGCCTCGCGCCTGCTGGTCGGAACCGGAAAATACAAGGACTTTGACGAAACCGGCCGGGCCATTGCCGCCAGCGGCGCCGAGATCGTCACCGTCGCCTTGCGGCGTACCAACCTGGGCCAGAATCCGGATGAGCCCAATCTGCTGGATGTGATCCCGCCCGAGCAGTACACCATCCTGCCCAACACGGCTGGCTGCTACACCACCGAAGATGCCGTGCGCACGTGCCGCCTGGCGCGTGAACTGCTGGATGACCACCGCCTGGTCAAGCTGGAAGTGCTGGGCGATCAGAAAACCCTGTACCCGGATGTGCCCGCCACGCTGGAAGCCGCCGAGATTCTGGTCAAGGACGGTTTTGAGGTGATGGTCTATACCAGCGACGACCCGATCATTGCCAAGCGCCTGGAAGAGATGGGTTGCGTCGCAGTCATGCCGCTGGCCGCACCGATCGGCTCCGGGCTGGGCATTCAGAACAAGTACAACATTCTGACCATCATCGAGAACGCCAATGTACCGATTCTGGTCGATGCCGGGGTCGGCACCGCATCAGATGCCGCACTGGCGATGGAGCTGGGCTGCGACGGTGTGCTGATGAACACCGCCATCGCCGAAGCCAAGGACCCGATCCTCATGGCTCAGGCGATGAAACACGGCATCATCGCCGGGCGCCACGCATTTCTCGCCGGACGCATGCCGCGGCGCCGTTTCGCCTCGGCCTCATCGCCCTTAAGCGGCCTGATTGACTGATGAGCGTATTCGCTGACAAACCGGTCCACCAGCCCGGCCCGCCGCGCACCTATGTGCGCCGCGAAGGCCGCCTGACCGATGGCCAGAAGCGCGCGCTCAGCGAGCTGCTGCCGCAATTCACCTACCCCGAAGATGGCCGCGCCCCGGGCGAGGTGTTCGGCCGCGAGGCCCCGCGCGTGCTGGAAATCGGCTTCGGCAATGGTGAAAGCCTGGCTGCACAGGCAGGCAAGCACCGCGATCAGGATTTCATCGGCCTGGAGGTGCACCGCCCCGGGGTTGGCTACCTGCTGCAGGCGGTTGAGGCCGACAAACTGAGCAATGTCAGGGTCAGCAGCAGCGATGCACTGTTGTTCCTGGATCAGGCCCTGCCACAGGCGAGCATTGATCGCGTGCAGGTGTTCTTTCCCGACCCATGGCCGAAAAAACGCCACCACAAGCGCCGCATCGTGCGCCCGGATGCGCTGGACAAAATCGCCCGCGTGATGAAGCCCGGTGCAGTCCTCGCCCTGGCCACGGACTGGGACAACTACGCCGAGCAGATGATGGAGGTCCTCAGCGCCCACCCGGCATTTGAAAACTGCCATGGTGATGCACAGTTTGCGCCGCGCGCTGAGCGTATCGTGACCCGCTTCGAGCGACGCGCCCACCGCTTGGGGCATACAATCCACGATCTGGCTTTCTCCCGAAGGTAAAATGTCGCAGCGTCACCCCATCATCGCCGTCACCGGTTCGTCAGGCGCAGGCACCAGCACTGCGCGGCGAGCGTTTGAGCAGATCTTCCGGGTTCTGCATCAAAAGCCGGCGTATATCGAAGGTGACAGCTTTCATTCCTACGACCGCGAGCAGATGCTCGCCGGTATTCAGCGGGCCAAGATTCGCGGTGAGAATTTCAGCCACTTCGGCCCCGGGGCCAATCACCTCGACAAGCTGGAAGAGCTGTTCAGGCAGTACGCCGAAACCGGTACCGGTTTTCACCGCAAGTATCTGCACACCGAGGACGAAGCCAAGGTTCACAATCAGCCAGTCGGCACTTTCACCGAATGGCGCGACCTGCCTGACGACACCGATTTTCTGTTTTACGAAGGCCTGCACGGCGGTGCGGTGACCGAAGAAGTCGATGTGGCCCAGCATGTCGACCTGCTGATCGGCATGACACCGACCATCAATCTGGAGTGGACGCAGAAAATCCGCCGCGACATCGAAGAGCGCGGCCACACCCCGGAAGACATCACCAAAACCATTTTGCGGCGCATGCCGGATTACGTGAACTACATCACCCCTCAGTTCTCGCGCACGCACATCAATTTCCAGCGTGTGCCGCTGGTCGACACCTCAAACCCCTTTGCCGCGCCGGAAATCCCCTCGCCGGATGAAAGTCTGACGGTGGTACGCGTAGCCCGCCCGGCGCGCCTGAAAATCGACTTCCCGTACGCGCTGTCGATGATCCACGGCTCGTTCATGTCGCGGCCCAATACGCTGGTGGTGCCGGGCGCCAAGGCCGCGCTGGCCATGGAAATCATTCTGCGCCCCATCATCGAAGACATGGCGCGCAAACGCCGCGAGCTGGTCCAAGGAAACGCCTCTTGAAATACCGTCCGCTGGGCCGCACCGGCCTTGATGTGAGCCTGATCGGCCTGGGCACCATGACCTGGGGCGAACAGAACACCCAGGACCAAGCCTTCGAGCAGCTCGACTACGCGATTGATCAGGGCATCAACTTCATCGATGCCGCCGAGATGTATCCGGTGCCGCCCAAGGCCGAAACCCAGGGTGCTACCGAACGCATCCTCGGCAACTGGCTCAAAGCCCGCGGCAAAAGGGACGACGTCATCCTCGCCACCAAGGTGCTGGGTCGCGCCGACTGGCTGCCCTGGGTCCGCGGCGGCCCGACGCTTGACCGGGCCAGCGTGCTGGCCGCCTGCGATGACAGCCTGCGCCGCCTGCAAACCGATGTGATCGACCTCTATCAGGTGCACTGGCCGGACCGGGAAACCAACTTCTTTGGCAAGCTCGGATACACCGCGCCCACCACCGACAACAGCGTTCCCATCGAGGAGACCCTGGATGCGCTGGACAGCCTGGTCAAAGCAGGCAAGGTCCGCCACATCGGAGTCTCCAACGAAACCCCCTGGGGCGTGGCCGAGTACCTGCGCCTGGCGCGCGACAACAACAAACCCCGTATCGCCAGCATCCAGAACCCTTACAGCCTGCTCAACCGCAGTTACGAGATCGGCCTGGCCGAGTTTGCCGACCGCGAAGCGGTGGGCTTGCTGGCCTATTCACCGCTGGGCTTTGGGGTGCTCTCCGGCAAATACCTGGATGCTACGCCAGCCGACGCACGCATCACCCTGTTCCCCCGCTTCGGGCGCTATACCAACCCCGAATCCATCGCGGCCACACGCGCTTATGTTGAGATTGCCCGCGATGCGGGGCTGGACCCGGCGCAGATGGCGTTGGCCTACATCAACGCGCGCCCGTTCACGGCCAGCAACCTGATTGGCGCCACCAGCATGACGCAACTGCGCAGCAACATCGCCTCGGTCTCTCTTGAGCTCACGGACGACGTGCTTAACGCCATAGAAGCGGTGCACTGCAGCCAGCCCAATCCGGCCCCCTGAACGACGCGCAAACGACGCCAACCAAGCAGCACGGCGGCAACAAATCGACGAACGGCGAAACCGTCGTCAATCCAGTGGCTTAGACAGCCGACGCCATAGCGCCGGGCTATTCGTCTGCGCGCGAGAGAAATAAATAATCATCGAAAAATCAGAAACCTAGCTCACACAGCGCAGTCGAATCCTGCAGGTTCACAAAATTTTCACCTGGATTCATGCACTTGTAGTTACGGCTTGAAACAGGCCATTTTTGCGGCCTATAAAGGGCCACGGATCGGCCCGCCTGCCTCGGCGCAGGGTCGGGCACAGACGGACCGATCGCAGATCCCGTGAAAGCGGAAGGAGACGATATGATCGGCGTGTTCGAAGGCATCGAGATCGGCAGCTGGTACCGCATCCCCGGCGGCGCAAGTTTCGAGGTTGTAGCCCTGGATCTGGAATCCGAAAGCATCGAAATTCAGTACTACGACGGCGCCATCGAGGAACTCGATTTTGACAGCTGGCTGGAACTGGCGGCACAGCCGACCAGCGCCCCCAATGATGCTGCTGGCGCACTCGATCTGAACCGCGGTGACTACGGCGATTTGAGCATGGACTTCGACACCAACCAGCCTGGTGACCGTCTCAACCCGCTAGACCAACTGGACTGGCGCTGACTCAGGCCTTCTCGTCGCCCTGCGGGCTGACCCGCGGGTGACGAATCAGGTAGCTGATAATCAGCAAGGCCGGAATCCCCAGCGCCGAGGTGTAGAGGAAAAACACCGGGTAACTGAAGCTGTCGACCACCCAGCCCGAGCCCCCAGCGATCAACTTACCGGGCAAGGTGAACAGTGACGAGAACAAAGCGTACTGGGTCGCGGTGTAGGCCACATTGGTCAGACCGGACAGGTAAGCGATGAAGGCTGTGCCGGCAAAGCCACCAGAGAAATTGTCGGCGCTGATGACCATGGTCAAACCGGCGACCCCCGGATCCGGCAGCACCGCCAGCAGAGCAAAGCTCAGATTGGTCAGGATCACGAAGATGCCACCCAGCACCAGCGAGCGCTCCGCCCCGATGCGCGCCACCACCACACCGCCCACGATCGTGCCGAAGATGGTCATCAGCACGCCGAAACCTTTGGCCACGGCGGCAATTTCCTTGAGTGTGTAGCCCATGTCCAGATAGAACGGATTGGCCATCACCCCCATGGTGATGTCGGTCACGCGGAACAGGCCGATGAAGGCCAGAATGATAATCCCCAGGCGCACCCCGTTGCGGGCAAAGAAATCGACGAAAGGTCCAGCCACAGCGGTGTAGAACCAACGCGCAAAGCGCTGCAGGGCGGAACCATCCATCGGCTCGTTCAAGGCCACGCTGGCCTGCGCGGCCGGCTCGCGAATCACCAGGCTGGTCAGCACCCCTACACCCATGCAGGCCGCCATCACCGTGTACGCCACCATCCAGCTGTATTCCGCCGCCAGGAACAGGGCTCCAGCGCCAGCCACCAGCAAGGCGATGCGGTAGCCCATCTGATACGCCGCCGCCATGGCACCCTGCTCATCACGCGGGGCCGCCTCGATACGCCAGGCATCGACTGCGATGTCCTGGGTTGCCGAGGAAAATGCCACCAGCAGCGCCAGCCACGCCACCAGCTCCAGCGCCACGCCGGGATCAGATGTGGCCAAACCGAGCAGGCCGGTGGCCACACCGAACTGGGCCAGCAACATCCAACTGCGTCGCCGCCCCAGCCAGCGCGTGAGCAGCGGAATCGGCAGGCGATCCACCACCGGCGCCCAGAACACCTTGATCGAGTAGGTGATACCGATCCAGGAGAACAGTCCGATCATGGTGCGCGACACATCCACCTGGGCAAGCCAGGCGGACAGCGTTGCGAAAACAAGCAGGAACGGCAGCCCGGCGGAAAACCCCAGACACAACATGGCGAAGATGTGCGGCCGCCGATAGGTGGCCAGGGCCTGGAGCCAGCTGCGCCGCGGTGCGACCTCAGTCGTCATAGTCAACGATCAGCGGGGCATGATCGGAGAAAAACTCGTCCTTGTAGACCCAGGCAGCCTTGATCGCATCTTTGTAATGCGGCGTGGCCAACTGATAGTCGATGCGCCAGCCCACGTTGTTCTCGCGTGCGCGCCCACGGTTGGACCACCAGGTATAGGCCTCACCCTCCGCCTCGGGGTGCAACTCTCGGAAGGCATCCAGCCAGCCCTGCTCGTCCTTGACCCGGGTCATCCAGGCGCGCTCTTCGGGCAGAAACCCGGAGTTCTTCTGATTGGACTTCCAATTCTTCAGGTCGCGCTCGGTCTGGGCAATATTCCAGTCACCACACAGGATGAAACGGCGCCCGCTGTCGAGGCAGGCCTGAAGGTAGGGGTAATAGAGGTCGAGAAAGCGGAACTTGGCCTGCTGACGCTCATCACCGGAGGAGCCTGAGGGCAGGTACAGCGAGGCGACCGACAGATCACCGTAACGCGCCTCAAGATAGCGCCCCTCGACATCAAACTCGTCAAAGCCCAGCCCGCGCACCCACTCGTCGGGCTCGCGCCGGCTGTAAATCGCCACGCCGCTGTAGCCCTTTTTGCTGGTCGCGTCCTCGTAGGCGCAGTGGTAACCGGCGGGGTAATACAGCTCGTCATCTTTGAGCTGATGCTCCTGCGCCTTGGTTTCCTGAATGCACACGACATCCGCATCCTGTTGCGGTAACCAGTCGAAAAAGCCCTTACGGCCGGCAGAACGAATGCCATTGGCATTCAGGCTGATGATGCGCATGATCAAGCGGTTGGCAAATCAGCAGGCATGATACCCATACCACCGCTACACTGCCGACCATGCGCATCATTCACTGGTTTCGCCGCGACCTCCGCCTGACCGACAACCCGTCACTGGAATGGGCCTGCCAGCACGCCGACGCCCTGTGCCTGGTCTACATCCACGCACCCGACGAAGAATCACCCTGGGCCGCCGGTGCGGCCAGCTGCTGGTGGCTGCACCACGCGCTGCACGCGCTGAGCGAATCACTGGCACAACGCGGCCACCGATTGATCATCCGCCACGGCTCAAGCCTGCAAGAACTGCAGCAGATCGCGGATGCCTTCAACGCCGATGCGGTGAGCTGGAACCGCCTCTACGAGCCGGCGATTATCGCCCGCGATCGCGACATTAAAACCCGCCTGAGCGAGGCCGGTTACACCACACGCTCACACAATGCCGCGCTGCTGCTGGAACCCTGGACCATAGAAACCGGCGCCGGCCGCCCTTACCGGGTGTTCACGCCGTTCTGGAAAGCCGCCAAAAACACCCTGCCCGGTGAATTCAACATCGCCGAACCGCCAGACAGCTGGCCACCCGGCGCGGACATTGAAGGCCTGAGTATCGACGCACTGGGCTTGCGCCCGCAGCACCCGTGGGGCGATAAGCTGGCCGCCCACTGGCGGCCCGGCGAGGCCGGCGCGCTCGACCAGCTCGATCACTTTGTCGAACACGCAGCTGCCGATTACCCGAGCACGCGGGATGTGCCCGCCGTCGCCGGCACCTCACGCCTGTCGCCACATCTGCATTTCGGTGAAATCGGCCCGCGCCAGATTCGCGCCGCACTCCTCGGCCCCGACGCCCCGGCAGCCGAAAAATATCTCGCTGAGCTGGGCTGGCGCGAGTTCGCCCATCATTTGCTGTATCACTTTGCCGATACCCCGCAACGCGAATTCAACCCCAAATTCGAGGCGTTTGAATGGCGCAGCGGCGAGGCGGCAGAAGCAGACCTGAAAGCCTGGCAGCGCGGCCAGACCGGCATCGAGCTGGTCGATGCCGGCATGCGCGAGCTGTGGGCCACCGGCTGGATGCACAACCGGGTGCGCATGATCGTGGGCAGTCTGCTGACCAAGAACCTTGGCATAGACTGGCGCGCCGGCGCGGCCTGGTTCTGGGACACGCTGGTCGATGCTGATCTGGCCAACAACACGCTGGGCTGGCAATGGATCGCCGGCTGCGGGGCTGACGCTGCCCCCTACTTCCGCATATTCAACCCGGACACTCAGGCCGAACGTTTCGACCCCGACCGGCGCTATCGCGACCGCTGGCTGAGCCAGCCACTCGCCGAACCGATTATTGATCTCAAAACCTCGCGCCAGGCGGCCCTGGATCGCTATGCGCGCCTCAAAGAGGATTCCGCCTGAGTTGGCGGCGTTGTCATATTTAAGTACTGTCCGCGACCCGTCACACGCTGAAATCCGCTATGCACGACTACCAAACCCGCTTCCTTGAACTTGCCGAGCAATGCGGCGTTCTTCGTTTCGGCGATTTCACGCTCAAATCCGGCCGCCAGAGCCCCTACTTCTTCAACCTCGGCAATATCAACTCGGGCGCCGCGATGCAGGCTCTGGCTGATGCCTACGCTGAGGCCATCCTCGCTGCCAAGCTTGAGTTCGACATGCTGTTCGGCCCCGCTTACAAAGGCATTCCACTGGTCACCGCCGTCGCCCTGGCATTGGCCCAACGCGGCCATGACTACCCGTTTGCCTTCAACCGCAAAGAGGCCAAAGACCACGGTGAGGGTGGCAACATCGTGGGTGCGCCACTGCAAGGCCGTGTGCTGATTCTGGATGATGTACTCACCGCTGGCACCGCAGCCCGTGAGGCCATTACCTTGATACGCAATGCCGGCGCCGAGCCCGTAGCCGCGATGCTGGCGTTTGACCGCCAGGAAAAGGGCCAGGGCACGCAGTCGGCAACGCAGGAACTGGCCAAAGAGCAGCAGCTTGCCGTCGCCGCGCTGGTCGGCCTTTCCGACCTCGAAGCTTGGCTGCGCGCCAGCGGCGATGCGGACAAACATGCTCAAATCGCACGCTACCGCGAACAGTACGGGGTCTGAGCACGACAATTCGGGGCCGCGCTATTTTGTTATTCCATTTTGGATGCAAACTCGCGATTTATATTCCGATACGATAATTTGCGCACCGTCGTACATCCATCGGAATTCGGAACTGTCCGAGTCTCCACACCCCGGAAGCCCCATGAGTGCCACCGCAGAAGCCATCAACAACACCAGCCGCGACGAGACCGTCGAGCTGAGTCACGTGCTGGAACCGGAGCCTCCGCGCCCGGCCAATGGCGCGGGCCTGGATGCACAAGCCATCGCGGAACTGAACGCACGCTATGCGCCGCTGAATTTCGAGCAGCGCCTGCGTCAGCTGTATGAGGATTTCGCCCCGGACAAAGTTCTGGTCACCTCATCCTTTGCCGCCACCTCGGCCTATTTTCTGCACATCATCAAGAGTATTCGTGCCGATCAGCGTATTGCGTTCATCGACACCGGGTTTCATTTCCGTGAAACCCTGCTGTACAAGGAATACCTGACCAAGCTTCTGGACCTGGACGTCTTCAGCCTGCAGGCCGAGGACTGGAAGCACGAATTCACCGTCAATGACCAAACCTGGGACAAGAACCCGGATTTCTGCTGCTCGATCAATAAAGTCGAGCCGCTGGAAGCAGTCAAACCTGATTATCACGTGTGGATTTCCAGCCTGATGGGCTGGCAGACCGACGACCGTGCGGACATGGAAGTGTTTGAGGAGCGTCGCGGCATCATCAAGTTCAATCCGATGATCGATGTCAGCAAAGACGAACGAGACGCCTACATCAGCGAGCACAAGCTGCCATTCCACCCGCTGGTTGCGCATGGTTTCTCGTCGATTGGCTGCACCCATTGCACAGTCAAAGGCGAAGGTCGCTCGGGACGCTGGGCCGGCAAGCCCAAAACAGAGTGCGGCCTGCACCTGTAAGCCAGAAAATACGCCGGCAGCCTGGTCAACGAAAACGCGCGCAGCTACGTTATCCTGTAAGCCATTTCAGGATGGATTGAGCAGATGCGAGCTTTGTTGCTGATTCTGGCCGTTGCCACGGCCAGCGCGGCGTACGCCAAAACCTACCGCTGGGTCGACGAGAACGGTCGCGTGCATTACGGCGACCGAATTCCTGCGAAGTATGCCCAGCAGCAGGTTCAAACGCTGAATGATCGCGGCGTGGTGGTGAACGAAAAAAATGCGCCTAAAACTGCCGAACAGCTGGCCGCTGAACAAGCACAGCGGGAAGCTGAAGCAGAAGCCAAGCGTAGGCAGGAAGAGCAGAACCGTTACGACCAGTTTCTGCTCAGCACCTATGCCACCCAGGATCAAATCCTGCATCGTCGCGACGAACAACTGGCCATCCTCGACTCACGCATTGCCTCGGGCGAAAAATCGGTGGCCGAAAGCCAGGCCACGCTGAGCTCGCTCAAAGAGCGCGAGGATCGGCTCAAAGCTCAGGACAAGGCCGTCCCGAGCAAATTGCAGAAGCAGATCATGGAATTTGAAACCGTGGTGCGCACCAGCGAGGCCGCGCTCAATGCCATGCGCGCCGAGCGCGAGAAGGTCAATGATGAATTCGAACGCGACCTGACGCGCTTTATCCAGCTGAAAACACCAGCCCGGCTCTACTGAGCCCTTCGACTAGCGCCGTGGGCCGTTGATCAGCGTGCCCACACCTTCATCCGTGAAGAGCTCAAGCAAGCAAGCATGCTGCACCCGGCCATCCACAATGTGAGCGGCGCGCACGCCACTGCTCACGGCGTCCAGCGCACATTGAATCTTGGGCAACATGCCGCCGCTGATGGTGCCGTCGGCAATCAGGTCCTGAACGCGTTGCGCTGACAGGCCGGTGAGCAGCTCACCCTGCTTGTCCAGCACGCCGGCGGTGTTGGTCAGCAGCATGAGCTTTTCCGCCTCCAGCACACCGGCAATCTTGCCGGCCACCAGATCCGCGTTGATGTTGTATGCGCGGCCCTGATCATCAACACCCACCGGCGCAATCACCGGAATGAAGCCGCCGGTGTCCAGCCGACTGACCACGCCCGGGTCGATCGAAGCCACCTCGCCCACCAGACCCAGCTCGGTTTTGGCCTGACCCTGAGCATCCGCCAGAGGCCGAGCCCGAATCATGCCCCCGTCCTTACCCGAAAGGCCGACCGCACGCCCGCCGTGCTGGTTGATCAGATTGACGATGCGCTTGTTCACCAAGCCCACCAGCACCATCTCGACCACATCCATGGTCTCGGCATCGGTCACCCGCATGCCATCGATGAATTCGGTTTTCTTGCCCAGTTTGTCGAGCATCTGACCGATCTGCGGGCCGCCGCCGTGCACGATGACGGGATCAATCCCGACCAGCTTCATGAGCACCACATCGCGTGCGAAGCTGCTCTGCAAGGCCTCATCGGTCATGGCGTTGCCGCCATATTTGACCACCACGGTCTTGCGCCGGAAACGCTGGATATAGGGCAGCGCCTCGGTCAGAACGTGGGCGACGTTCATCGCTTCCTTGGAACTCAAAGCCATCAACGTGTCCCCGTATGGCCGAAGCCACCTTCGCCACGCTCGGAAGCGTCGAACGACGTCACCTGCTCAAGTTGCGCCTGCACCACCGGCACAAAGACCAGTTGAGCGATGCGCTCGCCGGGCTCGATACGGAAAGTGGTGTCGCCGCGATTCCAGCACGAGACCATGAGCTGTCCCTGATAGTCCGAATCGATCAAACCCACCAGATTGCCCAGCACGATGCCGTGTTTGTGGCCCAGACCGGAACGCGGCAGGATCACCGCGGCCAGCCCCGGATCACCAATATGGATGGCCATGCCGGTGGGCAGCAGCTCGGTCTGCCCCGGGGCCAGATCCAGCGGCGCATCAAGACAGGCGCGCAAGTCCAGGCCGGCGGAACCGGGGGTTGCGTAATTGGGCAGGGGAAATTCGCCACCCAGACGATCATCGAGAATCTTGAATTGAATCTTGTGCATGCAAGTTGGCGCGAAGGCGCCCATTGAAGAAAGGAAATTACGGGGCCACGGCGCCCGCGTGCTCATCACCCGTGGCGTAGCGGGTGGCGATCAGATCAACCAGCTCGCCGGCCAGAGCGCGCTTGTGGCGCGGCCCCAACTGCTGCTGCCCACCCGGCCAGAACACCAGCAGAGCGTTCTCGTCGACATCAAAACCCTGGCCCGGACCCACCTCGTTGGCGCAGATCATGTCGAGGTTCTTGCGCTGCATCTTGGCACGTGCATAGCGCTCAAGCTCACGGGTCTCGGCAGCGAAGCCGACCGTAAACAGATGCGTTTCACGGCGCGAAAGCTCGCCCAGGATGTCCGGCGTCTTTTCCAGCTCCAGTGCAATTGAGTCGCTGGATTTTTTGATCTTGTCATCCTGCACGGCCCGCGGGCGGTAGTCCGCCACCGCAGCCGTGGCGATGAGTATCTGCGCCTTGCCAACACGTTCGTTGGCCTTGTCCAGCATCTGCTGGGCCGACTCCACGTTGTAACGGCGCACGCCGATCGGGGTCGGCAGATTGACCGGCCCGGCAATCAACTCGACCTGGGCGCCCGCCGCCTGACACGCCGCGGCCAGGGCAAAACCCATTTTTCCGGACGAGCGGTTGGTCAGAAAACGTACCGGGTCCAATGCCTCGCGGGTCGGCCCGGCGGTGATCAGAACACGCAGCCCCGCGAGCACGCCATCCGGCTTCTCATCGGTGATCATGTCAGCCAGCTCTAGTGGCTCCAGCATCCGCCCGGGGCCGATATCACCACAGGCCTGATCACCCTCACCCGGGCCCAGAATCTCGATCCCGCGCTCACGCAGGGTGGCCACATTGGCCTGTACGGCCGGGGCTTGCCACATTTGCTGATTCATCGCTGGGGCCAGGGAAATCGGCGCAGCCGAGGCCAGACATACGGTGGTCAGCAGGTCATCCGCCATGCCCGCGGTCAGCCGCGCAATCAGATCCGCCGACGCGGGCGCAATCAGAATGCGGTCGGCCCAGCGGGCCAGTTCGATGTGCCCCATCGCCGCCTCGGCAGCGCTGTCTAATAAGGCGGTTCGAACCTCACGCCCGGACAACGCCTGAAAGGTCAGCGGTGTCACAAACTCCTGGGCAGCGCGCGTCATCACCACCTGCACGTCGCAGCCACGCTCACGCAGGCGGCGCACCAGGTCGGCACTCTTGTAGGCGGCTATCCCGCCGCTGACGCCGAGCAAAACGTTCATCGGGTGTCCGGAAATCCTCTAAACCTGCGTAGATTCTACCGGGATTCGAGAACAGGGCCGTAAAGGCGCCACAAGCATGCCGATCAATCATTGGCCGGACACCGAAAGACCGCGCGAGAAACTGTTGCTGCGCGGTGCGGATGCACTCAGCGATGCCGAACTGCTGGCGATCTTCCTGCGCACCGGGCTGCCCGGCAAATCGGCGGTGGATCTGGCCCGCGAGTTGCTGCAGCGCTTCGGCGGCCTGCGCGCCTTGCTCAGTGCGGAGCAGGCCGATTTCTGTGCCCAGCCGGGCCTCGGTCCGGCCAAATACGCCCAGCTTCAAGCGGTTCTGGCTATGGCCACCCGCGAACTCAAAGACGGACTCAAGCGTGGCCAGCCCCTGAGTTCACCCGAACAGGCTACAGCGCTGATCTGCCGGCACCTTCGTCATCGCGCGCATGAAGTTTTCAGTTGCGTCTGGCTGGACAGCCGGCACCGCCTGATCGAACTGCAGGATCTGTTCTTCGGCACCATCAATGGGGCCAGCGTTTATCCGCGCGAGGTGGTACGCGCGGCCATGCGGCACAATGCTGCGGCGGTCATCCTGGCGCACAACCACCCGTCCGGTGTGGCCGAGCCCAGCACGGCCGACAAGCAGCTCACAACCCGCCTGTGCGATGCGCTAAGCTTGGTCGATGTTCGCGTGCTGGACCACATTGTGGTCGGCGATGGCGAGAGCGTCAGTTTTGCCAATCGTGGCTTGCTGTAAGGGATTGCGAGGCTTGAGACGCGCCTTGCAGCCATTGCGCGGCACATATTCTGGTTGCCCCTCTCTCAGGAAACTGATATAAAGCGCGCCCTTTTGCGTCAGACGACGCGTCCGGCTTTTCCAGGAAAGAATCATGTCACGAGTCTGTCAGGTGACGGGCAAAGGCCCCCAAACCGGCAACAACGTATCGCACGCGAACCGTAGAACGCGTCGTCGTTTTCTGCCGAATCTGCAAAGCAAGCGTTTCTGGGTGGAGAGCGAAAAGCGCTTTGTCCGCCTGCGCATCTCCCACCAGGGCCTGCGCATTATTGATAAACGCGGCATCGATACCGTGCTGGCCGAAATGCGCGCCCGCGGCGAGAAGGTATAAACCATGGCCAAGTCAGCTCGCGAAAAAATCAAACTGGTGTCCACCGCTGGCACCGGCTACTACTACACGACCGACAAGAACAAGCGCAATACGCCTGACAAGTTCGTGTTCAAGAAATTCGACCCGGTGGTTCGCCAGCACGTCGAATTCAAGGAAGCCAAGATCAAGTAATCCGGCTGTTGTCCGCCGGAATTGAAAATGCCCGCCAATGCGGGCATTTTTGTTGGCCCTTCCCCACCTCTCAACACCCATGAGCCTGTTGCTGAGCGCCAGCAATCTGCACCGCGCATTCGGTCCGCACCCTGCTGTGCGGGGCCTCAGCCTGTCGCTCAAACGCGGCGAAGTGGTCGGCTTGCTCGGCCCCAATGGTGCCGGCAAGACCACGACGCTGCGCATGCTCACTGGCTGCCTGGCGCCGGATAGCGGCCACATCAGCATCGGCGGTCACGATATGGCTGAGGCACCGGCCAAAGCCAAGGCACAGCTCGGCTATCTGCCTGAGGTGCCACCGCTGCATGGCGAACTCACGGTCTCGGAATACCTGCGCTTTGCGGCACGCCTGCACGGCATTGAGCGCACCAGGGTTGCCACCGCTGTTAGCCACGCGATCCAGGCCTGTGGCCTGGATCAGGCCACACAGCAGGTGATCGCTTCCATGTCCAAAGGCTACCGCCAGCGTGTAGGCCTGGCTCAGGCCATCCTCCATGCCCCCCCATTGATCGTGCTGGACGAGCCCACAGATGGCCTTGATCCCAATCAAATGCGCCAGATCCGCAAATTGATCCGGGACCTGGCACGTGACCACGCCATTTTGCTCTCCAGTCACATTCTCTCGGAGATTCAGGCGGTATGTGATCGCGTGGCCATCATGGCGCGCGGGCAAATTGTCTACGAATCCCCGCTGGATCAGCTCAAGCCAATACAAGGTGAATCCGGCGAACAGCACCTGATCATCGGTTTGATGCGCGCACCCTCGACAGACGCACTCTTGAAACTGGACGGCGTGACGGCGGTCGATGCTATCGACGCCCAACATTTTCGGCTGTGCGTCGACGAGCTCTCAGACCCGCGCGAAGCGATTGCCCAGGCCGCCGTAAGGCATGACTGGGGACTGGTCGAGCTGCGACAGCACAGTGCCGGCCTGGAACAGATTTTCGCCCAACTCACCGCATGAGCCCGTTGAGCAAACAACGCAGGAACGACACATGAGTCCAATGTGGGTGATCGCATGCCATGAGTGGAGGCGCCTGTTCTCCTCGCCGCTGGCCTGGGCTTGCCTGGGCATCGTGCAATTAATCCTGGGCATTGTGTTCTGGCTGTTGCTGGCCGAATTCGCCACCCTCGGGTACACCAATACGCAAGTCGGTGTGGCCGAGTTTGTCGGTGGCGGCTTATTCGGATTCTCCAGCATCGTCTTCTTGATCGTGGTCCCGCTGTTGGCCATGCGCAGTTTTGCCGAAGAGCGCCACAGCGGCAGTCTCGAGTTACTGCTGGCATCGCCGGCATCGCTCAGCCAGATTGTTGTCGGCAAATTTCTCGGCCTGCTGGGTTTTCTGTGGCTGATGCTGGGCTTGACCGCCTTGATGCCCCTGTCCCTGCAGATCGGCACGAACCTGGATCTGGGCTTATTGGCCTCGGCCATACTGGGCGTCGCGCTGATGCTCGCCGCCTTCGCCTCGGCCGGCATCTTCGTCTCGGTGCTGTGTCCACAGCCAGTGGTCGCCGCGCTGGCCGGCTTTGGCCTGTTGTTGGTGTTGTGGCTGTTGCAAGTCGCCGGAGCGGCCCCTGGCCCTGTCGCCGCGCTGGCCGAGTACCTCTCACTGCTCAGCCACTTCGATGCACTGCGCCGCGGGGTGTTCGACCTTGCGGATGTTGCCTACTACCTGCTGTTTTGTGCCGCCTTTCTGGGTTTTGCGATTCAGCGCCTGACCTGGGAGCGGCAGGCATGAAGCGCAAGGCGAATCTTCTGCTGACCAGCGCATTGTGGCTGTACGTCATTATTGCGGCAGGCTTTGTGTCCTTGCGCTACAACCAGCAGTTTGACTGGACCGCGAACAACCGCAATACGCTCACAGCGGCCAGCGCAACCTTGCTGCAGACCCTGCCGGACCCTATTCAGGCGACTGCCTGGGTCTACCCATCTGCCGATGCGCGACGCGAAATCAGTGCACGCTTCGCCCCGTACCTGCGTGAAAAAGACAATTTCAGCCTGACATTTCGCGATCCCGCCTCGGATCCGCAAGCCATTCGAACCCTGGGCATTGGCGAAAGCGGCGAAGTTGTACTCGAGTACCGCAAGCGCCACGAAAAACTCAGCGTGTTGTCAGAACCGGACATCACAGCAGCCTTGCAACGTCTGGGACAAACCTCGAGCGCACATCTGGTGTTTCTCACCGGCCATGGCGAACGCGACCTGCAAGACGACAGCCAGTCCGGCTACACCGAACTGTCGACTTTGCTGCAAGACAAAGGCTTGCGCGTAAGCCGCCACAGTCTGGCCACCGAAAGCCTGCCTGACGATGCCCAACTGGTCGTATTGGCCGCCCCCCAACGCGCATTGACGCCAGGCGAAATCAACAGCTTGCAGCGCTATCTGGATCAAGGCCGCAACCTGCTCCTCCTGAGCGACCCTGGCCTGCCAGTTGCCCGCGAATTGCTTGCCACGCTGGGGCTGAAGTTCCTCGACGGCACCCTGATTTATCAAGACTACGAGCAGCTCGGCAGCGGCCACCCGGCCATGGCGCTGGTTGCCGAGTACCCCGCACATGCCTTGGGCCAGTCGCTCACCGACATCAGCGCGTTCGCGGGTGCCGCCGGCCTGATGCAGCTGGTAGACAGCCCTTGGAACAGCACAGCTTTGCTCAACAGCGTGCCCCGCTCGTGGCTGGAAACCGGACCAATGGGTACGCGCCTGGAATTCGACCAAGACGCAGACCTCATGGGACCTGTCAGTTTCGGCTTTGCCCTGGAACGTGATCAGCCCGCAGGCACGCAGCGCGCCGTCGTCATCGCAGACTCCGACTTTCTTGCCAATGGTTATCTGACACAGGTCGGTAACCGGCCACTTGCCGTAGCGCTGTTCCAGTGGCTGGTGGGCCGCGATGACCAGATCGCCATCGACCTGCCACCAGCTCCCGACGCCAGCCTAAGCCTTTCGCCATTGGCGACCAGCGCGCTCGCAGTGGTCTTCGTGCTCGCCTTGCCGTTGTTCTTTCTCACCACGGGCATGCTGCGCTGGTGGTTACGCCGTCGGCGGCGTTAAATGGGATCGCCATGAACGCTGTCACCCGGACAAATCTGACACTCGGCATCATCGCCGCACTGCTCAGCCTCATACTGATCCTGCACAAGCCCGCTCTTCAGGCACCCACCACTCAGCGTTTGAGCACGGCTGCCCCCCAGCAGGCCAGCTCGATCCAGCTGTCCCTTGGCAACGGCCAGCCCCCCACCCTGATCCTGCAACGCGATGAACAAGCGTGGACGCTCAATGCACCCGTCCGCATGCGTGCAGACGATATGGCGGTAAACGAAATACTCCGCCTGCTCAGCGTTAGCAGCCAGCGAACGCTAGATCCCAGCGATACGGATCTGGCCGCTATCCGACTGGACCCGCCACTGTGGCAGGTCGACATCGACGAGCACCGCTTTGCCATCGGCGGCACCGAGGCGCTGAGCGGACAACGCTACGTCCTGTACCAAGGGCAAATTCATCTGGTTGGCGACCTCAACGCGGCACGTTTCGACAACAACTACGCTGATCTGGTCGACAGAAGCTTGCTGGGAGAACACGGACAGATCCAGAGCATTCGGCTGCCGCAAGGTGAGGTCACACTGGTGCAGGCCGGCAGCGCCGAGCTTTTTGCCCGCTGGGCCAATGCGGAGGCGCAATGGCTGGTGCGCCCCAGCAAGATGGACTTTGATGATGTACGCGAACGCGTCACCGTGCGCCTCGACAGTGCCAGCATCGACTTTCTGATCCGCAGCCGCGAGCCACGCCTGGAGCTGATCCGCCCGGATCTGGATCTGATGTACATGTTGCCGGCCTCGGCCAGCCGGGAATTGCTGGAGCCCTGAGCCATGCCCGAACTTCCTGAGGTCGAAACCACCCGGCGCGGCATCCTGCCGGCCCTGCAAGGGCGCCGCCTGATCGGTGCCGATGTGCGTGAATCACGCTTGCGCTGGCCGGTGCCTGAAGCCCTCAGCAACCTGGTGGAAGAGCAGCCGGTGCTTGATGTCAAACGTCGCGCCAAGTACCTGCTGATCGAACTGCCCAACGGCGACATTGTGCTGCACCTGGGCATGTCGGGCAGTCTGCGCGTGGTGCCCGCCGACACCGCCCTGCGCAAGCACGATCACCTTGATCTGCTGATCGATGATGGTCATGCACTGCGCTTCAATGACCCGCGCCGCTTCGGCCTGCTGCTGTGGCAGCCGCACGATGGCGGGGTGCATCCACTGCTCGCGCACCTTGGCCCGGAGCCGCTCAGTGATGACTTCAGCGCCACCGCGCTGTATCAGCGCTCACGCAAGCTCAAAGGCGCGGTCAAGAACTTCATCATGGACCAGAAAACCGTGGTCGGCGTGGGCAACATCTATGCCTCAGAAGCCCTTTTTCGCGCCGGCATCGACCCACGCCGGGCTGCCGGCCGGGTCAGTCTGGCGCGCTATCAGAGCCTGGTCGGACATATTCGCGAGGTGCTGGAAGATGCCCTGGACAGCGGCGGCAGCACCCTGCGGGATTTCCTGCGCCCGGATGGTGCGCCTGGCTATTTCGTGCAATCGTTGAATGTGTACGACCGCCACAACGAGCCGTGTACACGCTGCGCAACGCCGATTCGCCGTGAAGTTATTGGGCAGCGTGCGTCGTACTTCTGTCCGCAGTGCCAACATTAGCGCGCCGGCAGACCACGATCCCGAACAACACCACAGCGCCGCCCGCAGCCTGCAACGGCGACACCGTTTCGGCCAGTAGCAACCAGGCAAAACCGGCTGCGGCGACTGGCTGTACCAGCAGCCCCACCGCGGCAAAGGCCGAGGCCAGATGGGCCAGCGCATAGGCGATCAATCCCTGCCCCAGGATGTGGCTGATACCGGCCAGGGCCAGTAGCCAGAGCCAGTCGTGACCGCTCTGCGGCCAGCCATGGCCTGCCGCCAGCACGAACGGCAGCAGGCACAGCGCAGACACCGCCGTGGATATCCACATCAACTCCCAGGTGCCATAATGGCGCCGCGCGCCGGCAATGAAAAGCTGATAAGCCGCATAGAAAGCTGCCGTCAGCACGCCCAACGCATCGCCCAGCAGGGCTTCGCCCTGACCGAAGTTGACCCCGACCAGCACAGCCGCCCCGACCAGGGCCAGAACCAGACCCAGCCAGTATTGCCCGCCCAGACGCAGGCCAAGCACGCTGATGCTCCACAGCGCGATGAACACCGGAGCCAGATTGGCCAGCAGGGTCGCATTGGCCACGCTGGTGAAGACGATCGAGTAATGCCACACCCCCAGATCGCCGGCGAAGGCCAGGCCAGCGGCCACAGCCAGAAGCAACGCCCGCCGGTCCCTGGGTACCTTGGGCCGGTCTGGCCCGCGCGCCATCCATGCACTCACCAGCCACAGCGCCGGAGCGGCCAGGGCCAGGCGCCAGAACGCCGAGGCCACCGGCTCCAGCTCGATCATGCGCACGCAGATCGGCGCAAAGCCGATGCCGATGGCGCCCAGGGCCAGCGCCGCCAGGGCGCGCCAATGAACCGTCATGGCGCTGAATGCACTAAAATTGCGGACTTTATCAACGGCGCGCTCGTCTCAACTCCCGCGCCACACGGAGCATCATGTCGCAAGGCAGCAGCGGTAGCGTCGGATTTATCAGCCTGGGTTGCCCCAAGGCACTGGTGGATTCGGAGCGCATTCTGACCCAGTTACGGGTCGAGGGCTATCAGGTTGTACCCAGCTATCAGCAGGCCGACGTTGTCGTCGTGAACACCTGCGGCTTCATCGATGCGGCAGTGGAGGAATCCATGGGTGCGATCGATGAAGCGCTGACCGAAAACGGCAAGGTCATCGTCACCGGCTGCCTCGGCGCCAAGGCCGACGTAATCCGCGAACGCTTCCCCGATCTGCTCTCGATCACCGGCCCGCAGGACTACGCTGCGGTGATGGACGCGGTGCATACCCAGCTGCCACCGGCGCATGATCCGTACCTCGATCTGGTGCCCGACAGCGGCATCAAGCTGACCCCGCGTCACTACGCCTATCTGAAGATCTCCGAAGGCTGCAACCACAAGTGTAGCTTCTGCATCATCCCCTCCATGCGCGGCAAGCTGCGCAGCCGCGGCATCGACGATGTGATGCTGGAAGCCGAGCGGCTGGTGCGCGGCGGGGTCAAGGAGCTTCTGGTCATCGCCCAGGACACCAGCGCCTATGGCGTCGACATCAAATACCGCAGCGGCCAGTGGCGCGAGCGTGAATGGCAGACCCGCATGTACGACCTGTGCCAGGCCCTGGGCGAACTCGACGCCTGGACCCGGCTGCATTACGTCTACCCCTATCCGCACGTGGATGAGGTCATTCCGCTGATGGCCGAGGGCAAAATCCTGCCCTACCTGGACATTCCGCTGCAGCACGGCAGCCCACGCGTGCTCAAGGCCATGCGCCGCCCGGCGGCGGCCGAAAATACCCTGGAGCGGATCAAGACCTGGCGTTCGATCTGCCCCGACATCACCCTGCGCAGCACCTTCATCGTGGGTTTCCCGGGCGAAACCGATGAGGATTTCGAGATCCTGCTCGACTTCCTGCATGAAGCCCAACTCGATCGCGTGGGTGCCTTCACCTACTCCCCGGTGGATGGCGCGCCGGCCAATGCGCTGGCGGATCCGGTGCCAGAGGAGCTCAAGCAGGAGCGCCTGCAGCGTTTCATGCACACCCAGGCCGAGATCAGCGAAAAGCGCCTCGCCGCCAAAGTCGGCCAGACCATGACCGTGCTGATCGACGAAGTCCATGACGAGGCGGTGCTTGCGCGCAGCCCCGCTGATGCACCGGAAATTGATGGCCAGGTGGTGCTGCCGGCGGGCGCAGGCCGCCCGGGTCAGTTCGTCGAGGTCAAGATCACCGAGGCCGACGAACACGATCTGTTCGCAACGCCGATCTGAGCTCAGCGCTTTTGTGCCGCCAGCCTGCGGCGAAAATCACGCGGGCTCAGGCCTTCCTTGAGCCTGAAGAAGCGCGAGAAGTTCGATGTCTCGGTAAAGCCCAAGGACAGGGCGATCTCGGTGATGCTGAGCCACGGATCGTGCAGGCGTTCACACGCCAGCTGGTGTTGCACCTGATTCGACAAGCTGCGGAAATTCGTGCCCTCATTCATCAGATGACGGTTCAGGGTCCGTGTGGACAGATTGAGCACGCTGGCCAGATCCGACAGGCTGGGCTGCCCGTTGGCAGCATCACGCAACATCATCAGCACCCAGTCCTTGTACGAACCACGCGTAGCGACACTGTGCTGCAAGGCCCGGCAGCGCGCCTCGGCCACCTTGAACGCATTGGTGTCCGCGGTGTTCAGCGGATACTTAGACGCATCGAAATCGAAATGGATGGCGATGCCCGGCTGCTCCATCTGGCCGAACACCCAGCGCCCACCCACCAGACTGCTATAGCGGGCCACGTGCGCCGGCCTGTCGATGGACATCTCGATGCTGAACACCGGCAATTCCGGTGACAGCTCACGGAATTCGCGGTAGGCGGCGTTGGCAATCGATTCGATATGAAACGCCAGGCAGCGCGGGCTCATGCCGACAACCGGCATCCAGCGCAGTGTGGCGCCATGCGCGTGCTTGGTATAGCGCATCGAAAACGTCGGCATCACCAGGCGAAAAAACCGCGCCAGAAACTGCAGGCTACTCTCGATGTGCGGGCTGTTGAGCATGCCAAAACCGACCAGGCTGTGTGTGGTCACGCTGATTCTGGCGCCGAGTTCAAAAGCCGCATCGCCGGGAATCTGATACTCGTCCATGGCCACACTGATCAGATTCTCGATCTGACGCAGACGCAGCTGGGCATCCGGCTCATGCAGGCCACGCGCGCTGATGCCTGCCTGCTGCAGCAAGGCCCCGGTCGGCACCCCTGACGCCTCCAGCACTTCAAGCAAGCGCAGGTAGTAGCGGGCTGGTACCGCTATGTTGTCCGAGATCACCACGCGCCCTCCTCACCCTGTCCGCGGCCACCGCAATGATGGCTGAAAATGATCACTTATTGTCTGATAAAGACAATTCTACCCCCGGCATCTTACGCATACTGAATTCACACAGAACAACAAAGCGACGCCACCAAGCCGCTTTCGCGGCTCCCGATTAAGGCCGCGCCACCTCAACACGTAAGGATCAAAAGCATGGGAAAAGTCACATTCATTGAACACAACGGCACCGCGCATGAAGTGGAGCTGGAATACGGTCAGCCCTTGATGCAGATCGCGGTCGACAACATGGTGCCCGGCATCGATGCGGACTGCGGTGGCGAATGCGCCTGTGGCACCTGCCACGTGATCGTTGCCGATGAATGGATTGGCAAGACCGGCCAGGCCGGCGATGACGAAAAGCAGATGCTCGACATGACACCGGAAAAAGCCCCGTCATCACGCCTGGCCTGCCAGATCGTGGCTTCGGAAGAGCTCGACGGGCTGGTGGTGCGCCTGCCCGAATTCCAGATGTAGCCCTTGCCAGAACCGAATAACACGCAGGAGAGAGACCGCACATGAGTATCCAAGCCAAAGCCATGCAGGTGGCCGCCAAGGTGGTGCCCGCTGACGTCCAGATCAAGGGATTGCGCGTACTGCACAACACCAAGCGCAAACTGGGCCTGACCAAAACACCCCCGGTATTTGTCGAAAGCCTGGTGCCGGATGTCAGCACCCTGGCACTTGAGAACATCGACGTCAGCAACCCGTTTCTGGTTCGCCAGGGGCAGTCCGAGGCCTACTTCAAACGCCTGCGCCAGGAATGTCCGGTGCATTACGCCAAGGACACACCGTTCGGGCCGTTCTGGTCGATCACCCGCCATGAGGACATCAAATTCGTCGACAAGCATCACGAACTGTTCTCGGCCGAGCCGCTGATCCTGATGGGCGACATCCAGGGCGCGCAGCCGGAACTGTTCATCGCCATGGATCCGCCCAAGCATGACGAACAGCGCATGGCCGTTCAGGGCGTGGTGGCGCCCAAAAACCTGCTCGAACTCGAAGGCCTGATCCGCGAGCGCGTGGCCGAAGTGCTGGACAATCTACCGCTGGACACGCCGTTTGACTGGGTCAGCAAGGTATCGATCGAACTGACCACCAGAATGCTCGCCACCCTGTTCGACTACCCCTACGAGCGGCGCGCTGACCTAGTGCGCTGGTCCGACATCATCGCGGCCAGCCCGGAAGCCACCGGCGGCCCCAGCAACGATGACAACTTCTTCCAGGCCGCTGCCGACATGGTCAAAGCCTTCTCAACGCTGTGGTGGGAGAAAAAAGCCCGGCTCGATGCCGGCGCTGCGCCGTCGTTTGACCTGATCAGTCTGCTGCTGTCCAACAAGGACACCAAGGACATGGTCAAAAACCCCATGGAGTTCCTCGGCAATCTGGGCTTGCTGATCATCGGCGGCAACGACACCACACGCAACTCGATGTCTGGCGGGGTCTATGCCTTGCACAAATTCCCCGAACAGTTCGCCAAGCTCAAGGCGAATCACAGCCTGATTCCCAACATGGTCTCGGAGATCATCCGCTGGCAGACCCCGCTGGCTTATATGCGCCGCATCGCCAAGACCGATGTCGAACTCAACGGCCAGACCATCCGCAAGGGCGACAAGGTGATCATGTGGTACTCATCCGGTAACCGCGATGAAGACGTGTTCGAAGATGCACACAAGCTGATCATCGACCGCAAGAACGCCCGCAACCACATTGCGTTTGGATTTGGCGTGCATCGCTGCATGGGCAACCGGCTGGCCGAAATGCAGCTGCGCATCCTGTGGGAAGAAATTCTGCAGCGCTTTGACAACATCGAAGTGGTCGAGGAACCTGAGATTGTTCAGTCGAACTGGGTGCGCGGTTATTCCAAAATGATGGTGAAACTGACTCCAGTCAGCTGACATCGATTTGAACGGGCCAGGCACACAGCCTGGCCCGACAGCGCACGGCGGGAGTACACACAATGACCACAACATGCCAATGCCCCTGTGGCCAGCAGCAGATTGCCGTGTTTGGCCAGCCGGTGATGCGCTTTATCTGTCACTGTGAGATTTGCCAGAAGGTCTATGCCAAACCGTTTGCCGACATCGTGGCGGTCCGCGCCTCGCAGGTGGCCAAACCCTTGAGCCCCGGCATAAGGTTTGCCAAGCACCGCCCGCCACCTGCAGTGAAGCGCGGTGTGTGTCCGGCCTGCAACAACCCGGTTGTCGCCTTACTCCCCCTGCTACCCGGCTTCGGTCTGGCCTTTGTTCCAGCCGCGAACTTCAGCCCGCAACACGTACTACCCGACCCCAGCCTGCATGCCTTCTACCACCGACGTCTGGCTGATGTCGCAGACACCCTGCCCAAATTCAGCGGTTATTGGGCCAGCCAGTGGGGCATTGTCAGCCATTTCGCTGGCGCTTGGTTGCCCCGCGCAGCTGCAAAACAGTGAACAGCATCAGTAAAGCCCAAAACACGCCATCACCCACGCGAGCGTAGATGCTCAGCCGGGAATTCAGTGCCACCTGATGGCATTGTGCGCCACTTGTGCCTTGAGGCGCGGTCGGCGTCCAGCGCCCCGTCGGATCAACCATACCGGCGAGTCCTGCGTTCACTGAACGCACGATGCTGCGTCGCAGCTCTACCGCTCTAAGCCTGCTCATCGCCAAATCCCAATGGCTGATTCGCGGACTTCTGAATATCGAGAAGTTCGCCGCATGCGCCAGTGCATCCGCACCCTCAACAACGGCTCTGCGCAAATCATGCCGGAAGTAAATCTCGTAACAGATAGCCAGCATGAGCTTAATCCCATTCGCCAAACTGAACGGAACATTCTGAGGTGAATTCGCGCGGTCCTTACTCGGCGCCGCCGCAGCTTCGAACACCGGCACCAAACGCAACTTACGGTGAGCTTGTAGCGGCGTAGCACCGTCATACAAGCGTGCCGCCAGATATGGCCCACTGTCTTCATACGCATGACACGTGGCCAATATCGGCCTCTCGTACTCAGCGGCAAGCTGCGCTGCACGCTCACACAAACGATCGGGTGCCTGCGGCCGCCTGGCTGTCTCTGGCCACAGCTGAATGGCGCAACTCGGCGTAGCGGCAAATGCCGCACGACTGAGCTCAACCGCGGACAGAGGTCGCGTGCTGTGCTGATCGCGCAGGAGTAGATGGTCAGTCGCCAAACGCGGCCAGTTTGACTGAACGGCATGAACCGAAAGCACTTGATTCGGGGACTCATTCCAGCGCGCCAACGCCGCCACCCCATAGAGGCCGCAAATGGCGAGCGGCAGCACGCATGCGAACAAGGCCTGGAGCTGGCGCGGCTCACTAAGCCACAGCGCCGCCCCCAGGTTTGAGGTCAATAGCAGACCCAGCAGCACCGCTTCACCACCAACCTCGGCCAACTGTATCCACACGACCTGGCTGCTGATCATCGCCAGCGGGGTGTAAGGAAATACGCTCGGCCAGAACACAATCAAGCCCGCGAACAGAAATCCCCCAAACCAGGGAGCCCAAGCTTGGGCATGGGTCCGCTCAACCGACTGCCAAAACAAGGCAAAAATGGCGAACGGCAACGCGTAGCTCAAAAAGAAAACCACGAGGTAGGACAATTCGAGCCAGCCGGCGAAGCCCATCGCTGAAAGTGCGGTGGAAAATGTTGTCCAGCGCCCAGGGATGGCATACCACAAGCCTCCCATCAGCCCCCACAAGGCCGCGCCCACCCCTCGGCTGCCACGCAGGCTAAGCAAAAAGGGAACCAGCGCGACTGCCGCCAACCATGCGACATCTCCCAATCCTGGGCTGGCACACCACACCAACCCGCCTGAGAACGCCTGTAAGGCTGCGCGGCGAATGCCTCGCATGTCAGCGCGAGGTGAGCCTGCGCCTGCTAGGCCGCAAACGACAGGCCAGCGCAAGCGCCAGCACGAGCAAGGGCCATGCGGCAGCCCCACTTCCGCTGGAACTCGCTTTGGCATCGCCCCACGCGTAACCCAGATCCTTCAGCTCACTATAGCCAAAGCGCGCCGCGCCGCCTTCATCTGCGAACCCTTCCAGCAAGAACGAAAGTCGCAAACCTGCCGCATCAAAATCATTCGGCAGCGCGCTATCCGTTAGGCCACTCGGCACGTAGTAGCGACGCTGCAACGACAATGCCTTTTCAAGCGGCTGAGGGTCAGCGAAATAAAACAAGGCATAAAGCACATCTGGATTAGCGGTGTCATAGCCAACAAAACTGGGATTCAACCGATCACCCGGACGCGGCGCGACGCTGTATTGGTACTCACCTGCATCACTGTAGATATCCACGACCACCTGCAGGACCTCACCTTCAGGGTTGGTCACGAAACGTAAATCCGCAACAGCCGCGCCCTCGTTGTATCCCAGGTAGAAATCCGGATCAGCCTGCAATTCTTCAGCTTCCTGATAGAGCAAGAACTGGGACAACCAAAGCTGTCCCGACTGATCAATCAAGTCCTGTGCCCCGGGCTGAAACTCTGGATCGGCCAGATACGCGGAGAGCAAGCGCGGCACACCGTCACCAACATCCAGGAAGAACAGCTCGCGATACCACCCAGCAGACGTGAACCGCTCATGCCCTGCCGCTACCGCGGGCAAACTCATAGCCACCAATTGCAAAGCCACCCCGCCCTGGGCTGACCACGGAAAAGTGACGACGCCGCGCACGTCATCCCACACCCCGGGCAAGCCGTGGCTTAGGGTTTCCCCGCCAAGATCGCCGGCTTTGGCTGGCTGCGGCGCACTCATAGCGCGCTTGTACATGACCGCCGACTTGGCGAATGGCCTGTTGCTGCAGTTCGGCTCTTCGCAATAATTGGTCGATGCCGAAACGGAAAAGATGGGAATAAACAAGCAGAAACTGATGAAAATACCGCGCTTGAGCATGCGACCGACTCCGTAAATGACAGGTAAGCTGATGCAACACCTCGGTTCGAACGCCTGAATGAGGGCTCCGCAAACAACTCAGCTCGTAGTCTGGCCATGCAATTTCATGAAAATGTGCACAGCGTCCCAAGCCGCGGTTTCGTAATATTCCAGGTCCACGCGCAAAGGGCAGCCATGCCAACGGCACTTGCGATGGCGCCGTCGCACATCGTCCGCTAAACCATCACAGGCCAAGTGATGAATCCGTTACCTCGCTCCACATTCGACTCTCGCCAGCTGCCGCTCAAGCATCGCTACGATGCGTGGCGCGACAGCATCAGCGTTGTCTTCGATTACCAGTTACAAGCATCGGTACCCGAAGAGCAGTTCTTTGCCAGCATTGATAATGTGCTGTTTGACGATGCGTTTATCCTGTCAGCGTTTCACGCACAAGCAGCGTCCTATGAACGCAATGCTGCGCGAATTGCAGCAGACAGCCTCGACATGATCATGCTGCAATTCGCCCTTGAAGGACCTTGTCAGCTGCTTGCATCGCGAGCGCAAAGACAGTGTCGTGTCGGTGACATCGTCATCATGGACGCTACACAGCCGATCCATAACCGTAACGCAAGAGAGCGCAATATCACGCTCAGCGTCTCACGTCAGGCTTTAAAGAACCTGGTTAAAGACATTGAAAGCTCGCATCTGGCCGTTATTGCAGCAAATGAGCCTGCGGCCGTGATGCTGCGGTCGCATTTACTCGCGCTGTACGGAAATTTGCCGCAGGTCGCAGCAGCGTCATCCCCAGGCGTGATCGATTCCACGCTAGCCCTGGCAGCGGCCGCACTCAACGCGGCTCTTGGTCAGGCCACGGATGACAGCCCGCCACTGCGTCAATCGCTTCGGGCACGGGCTAACTTGTTGATAGAACAGTGGCTGCATCAGCCTGCAATTCCGATAGAACGACTCGCCGCAGCTGTGCCGTGTTCACGCACCCGACTGTACGCATTGTTTGCCGACGATGGCGGTGTCGGGCGCTATATCCAGCGTCGTCGCCTGCAGACAGCAGCGGCACGTCTGATGTCCGCCCGCCATCGACACCTCAGCATAACCGGCATCGCATGCGCATCAGGGTTCACCAATATGTCCAGCTTCAGCCGTGCTTTCAAGCTGGAATTCGGCATCACACCCCGAGAACTACGCCGTCAATGCGCCAACGCGCCAGCCGCCTCCAGCAATCAGCACATGACCCAAGGCCAGACGTCACGTCACTACGAAACCTGGGTACGCGAACTCTTACGCACGCATTGATGTGAGAATCAGCAGGGCTTCCCCGGGTTATGCCACTGAATTGCCCACCGCTGCCGGCACGTCACGGCCCTGCCGCGCGCCCGGTTTTCGCCTGACCTACACCACGTGGATCGGCAGCCGCTTCGACACGGTTGCGCTTCATGTCCCAGATGACGGCCTGCATGTTGCCGTACTGGCGCGACATTTCCTTCAGGCTGTGGCCACGTTTCTTGAGTTCGGCACGGCGCTCCGGGCTCAAGCCACCCGGCTCGTACTCGATTTCGTCCGGCAGATACTGATGATGAAAGCGCGGTTCGGCGACGATGCTGCGGGCCGACTGGCCATCGATCACACCATTGATGGCGTGATACACCATCGTGATGATGCGGCTGCCACCCGGCGTCCCCACAATGGCCACCTTGTCCGCCCCCTCGACAAAGGTCGGCGACATCGATGAGAGCATGCGCTTGCCCGGCTCGATGGCGTTGGCCAAGCCACCGACCAGACCGTAGCCGTTGGGCTCACCAGGTTTGGCCACGAAATCGTCCATCTCGTTGTTGAGCAACACGCCAGTGCCGCCAGCGACGAACGTGGAGCCGAGCATGAAGTTGATCGACAGCGTGGCCGCCACGCGGTTGCCCTGTGTATCGATGATCGAGAAATGGGTGGTGTTACGACCCTGACCACTGTTGCCACCAACCGGCGCCAGTGCGGCGCTGGCCGAGGCCTCGTCCATGGAAATGGTCTTGCGCCAGCGCGCCGCGTAATCCCGGCTCAGCAACTGCCGGCTGGGCACATCGACAAAGTCACTGTCACCCATGAAACGGGCACGGTCGTAGTAAGCCCGGCGCATGGCTTCAACGCTCAGATGATCACGCGCCCCCTGATCCAGACTGTCCCAGTCATACCCCGACAGAATGTTGAACATCAGCCCCAGCACCAGACCACCCGACGACGGCGGCGGCGCGCTGACAATCTGCCAGCCGCGGTAGTCCATGATCACCGGCGCACGCTCAACCACGCTGTACGCGGCCAGATCCTTGTGGCTCCAGATACCGCCCGCCTCACGGACCGCCTCAACCAGCCGGTTGGCCACCCGCCCCTGGTAGAAACCGGCAGCGCCAAACACCGCGATGCGCTCCAGGGTTTTGGCCAGATCAGGCTGAACCAGCGTGTCGCCCTGCCCCAGCGGCTTGCCCGCTGGCAGATAGAGCGCTGCACTGGCCGGCCACGCCGCCAATTCCTTGGCCCTGAAGCGGATGTACAGCGCGAGTTTGTGATCCACTTCGAAGCCATCTTCGGCGTAACGCTGCGCCGGTTTCAGGCTGTCCTCCAGCGCCAGCTGCCCGTAGTGCTTGCTGAGATGCTCCAGTGCGGCCGGTATCCCGGGAATCCCGGCGGCCAGCGGATGGCTGCGCAGTCGCGATTCGACCACCTCGCCGTCAGCATCCAGGTACATATCGGGGTCGGAGGCCAGCGGCGCTTTCTCGCGCGCATCGACGAAAACCTTGCGCCCGCTGCGGGCATCGTGCAGCAGATAGAAGCCGCCACCGCCCAGGCCAGAACCTGAGGGTTCAACCACAGCCAGCGCGGCGCTCACCGCAACCGCTGCATCGAAGGCGTTGCCACCGGCTTCGAGAATCTCCTGCCCAGCTTTGGTGGCCAGCGGATGTGCCGTGGCAATCGCCCATTTCGGCGGCGTCGGGGCCGCCAGCAGCGGCGCCGAAAAACACAACGCCGCCAGCACTGCCCAGCAATGACGCATCAGGACTCCCAGGGCCGTGACTTGGCCTCCTCCTCGACAAGCTCCGGCACCAGATCAGTCAGCGGACCACCCAGCTGAGCGATCTCACGCACCAGCGTGGAGGAGATGTGTGCGTACTTGGCGGTCGGCGGCAGAATGATGGTGTCGATCTCCGGCGCCAGATGCTTGACCATACGCGCCATCTGCGACTCATAGTCGAAATCCGTGTTGTTACGCACCCCACGGACCAGCACGGTGACTCCGTTCTGACGGGCGAATTCGATGATCAGGCCGGAAAACCCGCAAACCCGCACATTGGGAATATGGGCCAGCGCACGCTCTGCCATATCGACCCGTTGCTCCAGCGTGAACAGCGGATTCTTGGCCGAGCTGCGGGCAATGGCCACGACCAGCTCATCGAACATCGCGCTGGCGCGCGTGATCATGTCGGTGTGACCCAGCGTGATGGGGTCGAAAGTCCCGGTATAGGCGGCTTTCACGAATTGTCTCCACGCATTGATTCGGGGTGCCCACTATAGTCGAGCAGACGAAACTCCACATCCGCGGCGCGTTTGTGCTTGAGCTCACGCCAGGCCGGGTCGCGCGGCCCCGCCCAGTCGCGCGCCGACTCCACATAGACCCGGTGGGCCGGATTGAGCAGGTCTGGCAACACGGCCAGCGCCTCATCCCACAACCCGGCCTGAAACGGCGGATCGACAAAAACCACATCGAATTTGTCGTTGCTAGACGCCAGCGCGGCAACAGCATCAGCCCGACGAACCTCCAGTTGCGGCGGGCGCGCGCCCAGCTGCGCCGCACTGTCGGCCAGTTGGCGTGCGGCCAGTGCATCCGGCTCGAACATCAGCACACTGGCGGCCCCGCGTGACAGGGCCTCGAAGCCCAATGCGCCGGTTCCGGCGAACATATCGAGCACCCGCACATCGTGCAGATCGTAAGCCAGCCAGTTGAACAGGGTTTCACGCACCCGGTCCGGCGTTGGACGCAGCCCCGGACGATCCGCCACAGGCAGCATGCGGCCACGCCATTGCCCGCCAATGATGCGCAGGCGCCCACTCGGGCCGCCCCCGCGCTTGCCAGGAGGCTTGCGGGCCATCAGCCCGTTTCGGTGCCGCCCACGGTCAGGGTATCGACCTTGAGCGTCGGCTGGCCAACCCCGACAGGCACGCTTTGGCCATCTTTGCCACACACCCCGATACCGCTGTCCAGGGCCAGATCGTTGCCCACCATGGACACCGCGTTGAGCGCCTGAGGCCCGTTGCCGATCAGGGTAGCGCCCTTGACCGGGCGACCCAGCTTGCCGTTCTCGATGAGATAGGCTTCTGATGCGCTGAACACGAAGTTGCCGGAGGTGATGTCGACCTGGCCGCCTTCGAAGTTGCAGGCGTACAGCCCACGCTCAACGCTGGCGATGATCTCATCCGGATCATGCGCACCAGGTTGCATGAAGGTGTTGGTCATGCGCGGCATGGGCAGATGGGCAAAGGATTCACGGCGCCCGTTACCGGTCGCGGCCACCCCCATCAAACCGGCATTCAGCTTGTCCTGCAGGTAACCCTTGAGGATGCCGTTTTCGATCAGCACATTGTGCTGGGTCGGGGTGCCTTCATCATCAATATTGAGCGAGCCGCGACGTTCGGCCAGAGTGCCGTCATCAACGATGGTGCACAGCGAGGACGCCACCTGCTCGCCAACCCGCCCGGAATACACCGAGCTGCCTTTGCGGTTGAAATCACCTTCCAGGCCATGCCCCACGGCCTCATGCAGCAGCACACCGGGCCAGCCCGGGCCGAGCACCACGGGCATGCTGCCGGCTGGCGCGGCCCCGGCATCCAGTCGCAACAGCGCCAGGCGCACCGCTTCCTTGGCCAGCGCTTCGGGCGATACGCGCTCGCCCAGATGGCTCAGCTCGTAACGGCCGCCGCCGCCCGCGCTGGCCGACTCGCGCTTGCCGTTGCGCTCGACGATAACCTGAATCTGCAAACGCACCAGAGGCCTGATGTCGCTGGCCAGCGTGCCATCGGATGCGGCGATCAGCACATGCTCATGACTCGCCGACAGGCTGGCCATCACTTGCGACACCGCCGGGTCGGCGGCGCGGGCCGCAGCATCGGCACGCCGCAGCAGATCCAGCTTGGCATCCGCATCGAGACTCGCGATCGGGTCCAGCGGCTGATACAGGGCATGTCCGGCCGGCTTGCGCCAGCCGGTGATGGCGCCGCTGCCACCCTGGCGTGCAATCGCCCCTGCGGCCTCGCAGGCCTGCTGCAGGGCCGGGCGCTCCAATTCATCGGAATAGGCAAAGCCGGTGGTTTCGCCACTGATGGCGCGAACCCCAACGCCCTGATCAATGCCGTAGCCGCCGCTTTTGACGATACCTTCCTCCAGCGACCAGCTTTCGCTGCGCCGGGCCTGGAAGTAAAGATCGGCCGCATCCACGCCAGGACGCATCAAACCATGCAGCACCTGCTCCAGGTCAGACAGTTGCAGGTTGGCCGGCGAAAGCAGATGAGATTGGGCGCGTTCCAGGGTGTTGGACATGATTACAGACTGCGATGTTGCAAAACGGGGAATTCCCGGCGGCGCCGGGCCAGCGCGTCGAGGTCGATAACGGCCTGACACAGGCCGGGCTGTTCATCACAGCTGGCCAGCACGCGCCCCCAAGGGTCGACGATCATACTATGGCCCCAGCTGCGCTGACCGCTGGGATGGGTGCCGCATTGATTGGCCGCAACCACGCCGGCGAGATTCTCGATCGCCCGCGCCCGCAGCAAGACCTCCCAGTGCTCCTGCCCGGTGGCATGGGTGAAGGCGGCTGGCACCAGCAATAGCTCGGCCCCTTCGGCGACCAGCTGGCGGTAAAGCTCGGGAAAGCGCAGGTCGTAGCAGATCGACAGCCCCACGCGCACCCCGTGGCACTCGAAGCTTTGCGGCGCATTGTCGCCGCGGCGGAAATAACGCGACTCCTGGTAAACCTTGCCGTTGTCCAGCGCCACGTCGAACAGGTGCAGCTTGTCGTAGCGCGCAACGCGCTGGCCAGCCGGATCAAAAACCAGGGTGGAGGGCCACACATGCTGGGCGTCAGCTTCAACCTGCAGCGGGAACGATCCCACCACCAGATGCACCCCGCAGCGGGCCGCCAAAGCGGCCAGCGCCTGTTGCCAGGGGCCGTCATCCAGCGGCTCGGCCAGGTCCAGCTTGTCGCGTTCATGCACGCCCATGAACAGGGCATTTTCCGGCAGCAGCACCAGCTGCGCGCCGCTGCGCGCCGCCTCGCCAACCAACGCCTCGATACAGGCGAAATTGGCCGCGGCATCAGCGCTGGCGCAGTACTGTACGGCCGCCACATTCAGTTGTGTCATTGCAGTCGACTCACTTGCGGATTGTCCCAGCTACCACCCAGGTGATAGCCGATCTGGGTGACCTGATCCAGCGGCTGATCGAGCAGTTCCTGAGCCAGCAGCGTGAACAGGCCCACCACCGGCCCACCAAGCACCGTGGCGGCCAGTGAGACCCCCGAGCTGACACCCGGATAAATCGTCACGACCTGATCGTAGCGACGCTGAACCAGATCCACATCGCCACGCACGGCCACCCGCACGGAGGTCCCCTTGAGCTGCAGGTTCTGAGTTGTCGCCACGCCCCCGCTGATGTCGAAACCGCCGGAAAGTTCGTCGAAGCTCAGCCCGGTGTTGACCACATCGCTGAAATCCAGGAAGAACCGGCGCGGCAAGGCGTTGATGCTGAACAGGCCCAGCACCCGCCCGGCGCCGGGTTCGATATTGAGCAACTGCCCATCGCTGAAATCGAAATCCAGTCGACCGCTGGCATTGCCCACGCTCAGGCCTTGAGGGTCCGGGCTCCAGTTGAGCTGGCCATTCAGCCGCCCGCGCCGGGCGACCAGATGATCCTCGTAACCGAATACCGTCAGCCAGCTGGCAAAGGCCTCGGTGTCCATGGCGAACTCCACCGCGCCCGAGGTGCCGGTGTCATCGCGCAGCCACAAGCCGGAGACATCCAGCTCGCGGCGCTTGGGCGAATCCACGATGAAGCGCGTGATGCGGGTGCCGCGCCCGACCGGCTCAAGATCCAGTTGCATGCGCCCCAACGCGACATCGTTGAGGGCAAAGTCCTCAACCTCCAGATTAAGGTGAGGTATCTCGTTGGGATCGATCTGATCACCACCGCGCAGATTGACCTCGCGGGTCCAGTTGAGACGCTGGAAATCGCCACGCAGACGCAAACGCCCTTCGGGCTGCTGGTGTGGAATCTCGATGCGCCCCTGAGCACGCGAACCGGCCACGCCGATGGCCCAGGCCGCGCTCTCTCGCGTGACCTGTATGCGCGTGTCGGGCAAGCGCTGGCCGAACGCAAACAGCGTGTCCGCGCGCAGCACCAGGCCGCCAAATTCCTGTGTCGCACCACTGCCCGACGCCGAGCGGGTCAACTCCTGGATCAGCGGCAGCCACTGATCCAGATTGACCTCGGCCAGGCGCCCCTCCACCCACCAGCCAGGCGCTCCAGCGGGCATGGCATCGGCGCCCAGATTGAGCCGCGCGGCGCGCAAACCCTGGCCCTGCTTGTCGAGCAGCAGGTCCAGACCGAGCCGCTCACCATAAGTCACGTGAACCCGGGTGTTCTCATCGGGCTCGATGCGCACCGTCAGAGGCCGTGCCTGCTCCGCACTCTTGGCAAAGGGCTGCGGCAGATCCAGCGCCGTGCCAAGCAATGGCGACCGCACGATCACCGCGCGATCGGCGCCACGCCCAACCTCCATCTCCAGTCGCCAGTCGCTGGCCCCGGCCCCGCGCGCCTTGAGCCATTGCGGCACCGGCACTGACGGCGGCAGGGTCTTGGGCTCGGCGCTGAAGCGCGCTTCGATGCGCGTCTTGCCCTGATCCGGCATCAGATTGACCTGGGCAGGCAAGCCCGCCACCACGGCGCTGATGTCACGTCCGCGCAAGCCGTTGCGATCGATATGCAGGGCGCCACTGATCTTCTGCACCGGATCGGGCCAGTACTTGGTCCACAGCGCCGCGCGATCCAGCTCCAGATCGACCGCGTAATCCACCGCGTTCTTGTCTTTAAGCGGCAGGGTGAGCTTGAGCTGGCCCTGGGTGCGCCCGGACAGATCGAGACTGTCGAAGGCCTCACGCATGTTCTTGCGCAGCCCGGAACGACCCAGCATGGCCCAGATGTCGGCCGCATCACCCTGCACCGCGGCATCCACGCTCAACACCGAGTCGCGCAGATCAGGAATGATCGCGCGGGCCTGCTGCACGCTGGCATTGGATATACCGCCGGCCGCCAGGTCCACACTGAGCTGTTTGCCATCAATCAGCAGCCGCGCCGACTGAACATCCAGTGCCGGCCAGTCCGGGGCAAAGTTGAAGGTGGTGTCACGCAAATCCAGATCGACCCGGAAGGTGCCCTCACCCTGCGGATACGGGATACCCTGCAGCGGGCCGCGAATGGCAACCTGCCCGGCTGCAACCTGGGCTGGCCCGATGGCCCGGTTGAGCCAGGATTTGAGCGAGTCGTGCCACACGGTGGGCTGATAGGCCAGCCATGGACGTGGGTCGGAACAGAAGAAATTCAGATCCAGATCAATGCGCGGCTGCTCACCCAGCAACAGATCCAGCCGGCCAACGCCGTCCATGTTCATGCCCGCGTAATGCAGCGCCGGCGCTTCAATGCGCCAGCCATCGGGGCCGCGTTGCCAGCGCGCCGTTCCGCTCAAGGTGTCCAACATCAACGGCTGATCGAAGACCCGGGGTGCTTCGACCACCAGATCCTGACTGGTCAGCTGCACGCGCCCACCGCTGGCGCCCAGACTGACCGCGCCGCTGAGGTTGTACATACCGGGTATTTTGTCCACCGGGCGGACGCTGAGCTGCTGGAACTCGGCGGTCAGCTCGGGAATCGTCTCGCCGGGCGACGAACGCAGCACCACATCGTGCAACTCGCCGGAGGGCGCCATCGCCGTCAGATGGGCAGACACGGCCTGCGGCAGCAGGGTCAGCCACGGGCTCAGATCATCCAGACGCAGGTACTGGGCGTTGAGCGCATAGCGGCTAGTGCTGAAGCCGGACGCGCCGGGCGACCATTCGGCCAGTACATGCTGCTGTGGCCAACGCCCACTGGGCCCGATCACCCGATCCAGCTGCATCGAGGCGCGCACGCCATGCGCATCGCGCCCGCTGCCATAGCTTTCGCCCGGGCGGCTGAGCTGTAATTCGCCTGCCAGTTCGATGAAGCCCCGCGGCACCGCTGCCGGACGCAGATTGACGAAATCGAATTCCAGGCTGGCCTGCTGCCAGACCCCATCACGCCAGTGGCTGTCGAGCACCAGCTGGCGCGGCTGCCCGGCCAGCGCCGGCGCCTGAGGGAAAAACGCCTGAATGTCTTCCCAGATCTGCCAGTTGCGCGCATCCAGTTCGACCCGACGCAACTGCCACGGCTCCGGATCCAGCAACAACTCGGCTTCCAGTCGGGTGTCCGGCTGTCCGCCCAGATGCAGATCGCCCAGCACCTGGACCCGGCCAAAGCGCCGCACCGCACTGATCCGTTGCACCTGCAGATCCCGGATCGGGCGTGCGTTGTCGATGTCGATCCAGCGCACCCGCGCATCGAACAGCTGCACCTCGCCCACACGCCGCAACTGCTCAAGAAAATCGCCCGGCGCCGCCTGGGTTGAGCCATCGGACTCGACCCCGGCCAGGTGCAAGCGACCGTCCTCATAACTGAGCTGCAGACGGGTACCCACCAGACTGATGCGCGCCGGAATCACATCACCGGCAGCCAGACGAAACAGCGAAAAGCCGAGATTCAGCTGGTCGAAACTGAGTCGGGCCTGCGGATCGTCACCAATCTCCACGCCATTGAGCTGCAGCGTGGGGTAACGCCCGCGCCAGATCAGGTCCATACCCTGGATATCGACCGGGCTTTTCAACACCTCGGCCACCCGCGCCTGAACCTCGGCGCGGTATTCCGGCACCAGTTGCACGCCGATGCGAAATGCCCCCACCAGCAGGCCAAGCAGAATCAATATGGTGGCGGCAAAGCCGACACCGGTGACCCACAGACGCCGTCGCAACCGGTTCATCAGGCGCGACTAGAGCGGTACGACGTCGTAGGACTCGGGCAGGTATTGCGCCTCGGCCAGCAAACGTATCGGCTTGTGCACGACTTCTTCGAGCTCGGCCAGGCCGGTCGACTGTTCATCGGCGAGTCGGGCGATCACGTCGGGATGGGCCAGCACACGGTATTCACGGGCCTGGAACTGGCGCGCCGTGCGCCGCAGTTCGCGAAAGATTTCGTAGCAAACGGTTTCGGCGGATTTGATGCGGCCACGGCTCATGCAGGTAGGACAGGGCTCGCACAGAATTCGTTCCAGCGACTCGCGGGTGCGCTTGCGGGTCATTTCCACCAGCCCCAGCGACGACAGCGAGCACACCACGCTCTTAGCGTGATCGCGACTCATTGCCTTGCCCAGCGCGGCAAGCACCTGTTCGCGGTGGGTTTCATCGATCATGTCGATGAAATCGATGATGATGATGCCGCCCAGATTGCGCAGGCGCAGCTGGTGCGCGATGGTTTGCGCCGCTTCGAGGTTGGTCTTGAAGATGGTCTCTTCGAGGTTGCGATAGCCCACATACGCGCCGGTGTTGACGTCGATGGTGGTCATTGCTTCGGTCTGGTCGAAGATCAGATGCCCGCCCGACTTGAGCGGCACCTTGCGGTCCAGCGCCCGTTGTAACTCGTCTTCCGCCCCGTACAGGTCGAAAATCGGCGCAGTGCCATCAAACAGCTCGATTTTCTCCGCGGTGCCCGGCACGAAACGCTGGGCAAATGCGACACAGCGCTGGTAGGCCGCTTCGTCGTCGATCCGCACGCGCTCGATGTCATCATTCATCAGGTCACGCAAGGTGCGCATGATCAGCGGCAGATCGCTGTGCACCAGGGTGCCGGCCGACGAGTGCGGCGCGGCTTCCTGTATCGAATCCCACAGACGGTGCAAAAAGGTCACGTCATTGCGCAGCTCTTCGCTGTTCACACCTTCGCCGGCGGTGCGCACGATGAAACTGCCGGGACGTCCGGATTCCTCGATCAACTGGGTCAGCAGGTCACGCAGGCGGGTGCGCTCGTCCTCATCCTCGATCTTGGTCGAGATGCCAACATGATCGGCATGCGGCAAATAAACCAGATAGCGCGATGGAATGGTCAGCTGGCTGGTCAGACGCGCGCCCTTGCTGCCTAGCGGCTCCTTGATCACCTGGACCAGCACGGAGTCGCCTTCACGCAGTAAGGCGTTGATGTCACCGGCACCGCTGGCCGGCGAGTTGGCCGCGTCGACATGAATATCGGACGCGTGCAGGAACGCGGTGCGATCCAGCCCCACGTCGATGAATGCGGCCTGCATACCGGGCAGCACGCGCTCGACACGGCCCTTGTAGATGTTGCCCATGACGCCGACATGGCTGGCGCGCTGGATGAAGATTTCCTGCAGCACGCCCTGCTCCACCAAACCCACGCGGGTTTCCTGGGGGCTGACGTTGATCAGAATTTCGTCACTCATGCACGGACCAGACGGGCGGTTCTACACCGAATAACTTTAGCAGCCCGAGGCTGCCCTGGAGCGGCAAGCCGACCACGCCGGAGTAACTGCCGCGAATTTCCGTGACAAAGGCCTCGGCCAAACCCTGGATTGCGTAGGCCCCGGCCTTGCCTGCAGATTCGCCGCTGTTCCAGTAGGCCTGGATTTGCGCCGAACTCAGCGTTGCGAACTGCACCTCGGTCCGGCTCAGCAGGGTTTCGCTGCGCTGCGCGTTGCGCACGCACACGGCCGTCAGCACTTCATGCGCCCGACCCGACAGCCGCGACAGCATGTCCAGTGCATCATCACGGTCGCGCGGTTTGCCCAGCACATCCTGCTCCAGCACCACCACGGTGTCGGCGCCCAGCACCGGCAAGCCAGCGCCCTCCACCGCCGCGGCCTTTTCGCGGGCCAGACGCAGCACGAAATCGTCCGGTGACTCGGCCGGCCGGCGGCTTTCATCGATATCCGCCGGGCGCACGGCAAAACGCAAACCGTAGCGGCCGAGCAAATCAGCCCGACGCGGTGACTGCGAGGCGAGGATGAATTGGCAATCAGTCACGGTGGTAGGGGTGTCCGGAAATCACGGTCCAGGCGCGATACACCTGCTCGACCAGCATCAGGCGGGCAAGCCCGTGGGGCATGGTCATCGGCGACAGCGAGATGAGTTCGCTGGCGTGTTTGCGGAACGCCTTGGAATGCCCATCGGCGCCGCCGATAACCAGCGCCACATCCGGCCCGTCGAGTTGCCATTGTTCGATCCTGGCGGCGAACCCGCGGGTGTCGTGACGCACGCCGCGCTCATCCAGCAGAACCACACGTTCATTGGGTTTGAGGCGCTGGATGAGCCGCTGTGTATCCGCCTCCTGCAGCTGCTCACTGCTCATGCCGGCCTTGCGTGGCGCGGCATCCACCACATCCAGGCTCAATGGAAACTGCCGCGTGAAACGCTTGAGGAAATCCTCAACACCCGCATCAACCCATGCTGGCATACGCTTTCCGATGCACAGCACGCGCAGTTTCACGCCTTCACTCCTGGATTTCGGCGTCGTCGGCCTGGCTGTCGTCCATGCTTGAAGGGCCCATCGACCAGAGCTTCTCCAGCTGATAGAAAGCCCGGGCCTGCGGCTGCATCACATGCGCAACCACGCCGCCCAGATCGACCAGCACCCATTCGCCCTCATCCAGACCCTCGATGCCACTCGGCTGGTAGCCGGCGTCCTTGCAGGTCTTGACCAGATTCTCGGCCAGCGATTTGACGTGACGCTGCGAGGTGCCCGAACAGATCAGCATGTGATCGGTCACCGTGGTCAGGGCACGGACGTCCAGCGTGACCATGTCCTTGGCCTTGCCGTCGTCCAGAGCGGTGCTGGCGAGTTCCAGCAATGTTGTATCAGCGGATATGGCCATCACCCATCACGACATATTTCTCCGTGGTCAGACCATGCAGGCCAACCGGTCCACGCGCATGCAACTTGTCGGTGCTGATGCCGATCTCGGCACCCAGACCATATTCAAAACCGTCGGCAAAGCGGGTCGAGGCGTTGACCATGACCGAACTGGAGTCCACTTCACGCAGGAAACGTCGCGCTTTGACCAGATCCTCGGTCACGATGGCATCGGTGTGCTGCGAGCTGTACTGACGAATATGCGCCATGGCCTGCTCCAGATCATCAACCACGCGGATCGACAGGATCGGCGCCAGGTATTCAGTGGCCCAGTCGTCGTCGCTGGCACTGGCCATGTCATCGACCAGGGCCTGCGCGCGCGGGCAGCCGCGCAACTCCACACCGGCCTCGCGATAAGCGGCCGCCAGGTCCGGCAGCAGATCGGCGGCGCGGCTGTGTGCAATCAGCAGGGTTTCCATGGTGTTGCAGGTGCCGTAACGCTGAGTCTTGGCGTTGACCGCGATGGCCAGCGCCTTGCTGCGATCAGCTGCATCATCAATGTAAACGTGGCAGATACCATCGAGGTGCTTGATCACCGGCACGCGCGCGTGTTCGGCCACCGCACTGACCAGACCCTTGCCGCCACGCGGCACGATCACATCGATGTATTCCGACATGCCCACCATGATTGGCACCGCGGCACGATCGGTCATGTCCAGCACCTGCACACAATCGGCTGGCAGTTCGACATCGCGCAAGGCCTGGGTCACACAAGCGCCAATCGCCAGATTGGAGCGGATCGCCTCCGACCCACCACGCAGGATCGCCGCATTGCCGGATTTCAGACACAGCACCGCAGCGTCGGCGGTCACATTAGGCCGCGATTCGTAAATGATGCCCACCACGCCCAGCGGCACACGCATCTTGCCAACCTGGATGCCGGAAGGGCGGTATGACCAGTTGCTGATGGCGCCGACCGGATCATCCAGCGCCGCCACCTGACGCACACCGTCCGCCATCGCGCGGATGCGCTCCGGGGTCAGCTCCAGGCGGTCGAGCAAAGCTGCATCCAGACCTTTTTCGCGTCCGGCCTGCATGTCGCGGGCATTTTCCGCCAGCAAGATGGACTCACGGCTGACCAGCAGGTCGGCCAGAGCAAAGAGCGCGGCGTTCTTGACGCCAGGGTCGGCGGCGCTGATCGCGCGCGCCGCTTCGCGCGCACGCTGGCCCACCGCCAGCATCTGGCGCTGCAGGAATTCCTGGTCCGCCGCGTTCACTGCGGCAGCGTTGGCTGACATATCTCTCTCGACATCATTCAAATGAGGCGCCTGAAAACGCGCCCTAAGCCGCGCGTCGCACGCGGGATGCGGCCAGACGAACGGCCAAGTTTACCAAGTCTTCCCAGAAACGCGCTTCCGGCGCTGATTTGGCCGTCTTGTCCAGCCCTACAACCAGCAGATGCAGCCGCCGCACCGCCCCCGGCCCGAGACGATTCAGCGCAGCCACGAACTGCGGCTGGCGGTTGCGCCACACGCCGGCCGCCGCACATGCGCGATCCGGACCGATCTGTGCGGCCTTCTGGGCGGCCAGATGCAGGCTGCGGATGTCGCGCACGAAACTGGACAGCACCAGCACCGGCGCCGCACCTTCCTCGCGCAAACGCTTGATCATGCGCAAGCCGGTGGCCAGATCCCCTTTCAGCAAGGTGTCGGGCAAGTCAAAGCTGGCATAGCGGGCATGATCGCTGACCACCGCCTGCAGAGCAGGCAGATCCCAGGTTTTGCCAACGCCCAGCAAGGGCAGCTTTTCCAGTTCCTGTCGCGCGGCCAAAAGGTTGCCCTCAACCTGCTCGGCCAGCCAGCTCAAGGCCTCGTCGGTCAGGGTCAGCCCCAGACTGCGGGCCCGCTTGTGCAGCCATTTGGGCATTTGGTCAGGACGCAGACGGCGGCAGCGCACCCCCACGCCAGCCTCGGACACCCGCACCATCCAGGCGTTGTCTTTGGGCGGTGCCGCGGTGGTTGTAGCAATCACCAGCAAACGCATGTCCGGCGACTGATTGGCCACGAAAGCCTGCAAGGCCTTGCTGCCCTCATTGCCGGTCTTGGCTTCCGGCACACGCAGCTCGATCAGCTGCTTCTGTGAAAACAGCGACAGGGCGCTGCCCTCGGCGAGCAGTTCGTCCCAGTTGAAACCGGTGCCGGCTTCCAGCACCTTGCGCTCGTCAAAGCCTTGTTCGCGCGCCGCACGCCGCAACGCATCGGCCGACTCCTCGACCAGCAACGGCTCATCGCCAATCGCCAGCGCGGCGGACCATTGCGCAGGCAGGCGACGTGGCACATCGTCAGCGCTCAGCCACATGGGGTCAGAAACAGGCTCAATCTCATGCCGTCATTATGCGGGCAGTGCGCGTCTTGTCACAGGGCCGGCCATGAATTTTGCAAATTCTCACAGGGCTTTAGAATGAACCCATGAGCAATCGCCATCTGTCACCACTGGACGCCCTGCTTGCCGACCTGCAGCACGGGCTGAACAGCCTGCGCCCCGGCCCGACCGACAAGGCCAGCTACCCGGCCCGCGATCACGACGAAGATCTGGATGCGCGCGAACGCCAGCATGCGGCCGGGCTGATGCGGGTCAACCACGCCGGCGAAGTCGCCGCACAGGCGCTGTACCGCGGCCAGGCGCGCGTGGCGCGCAATCCCGACACCCGTGAGCATCTACTCGACGCCGCACTTGAAGAACAAGCGCATCTGGACTGGTGCACTCAACGCTTGGAAGAGCTCGGCAGCCAGCCCAGCCAGCTGAGTCCGCTGTGGTTTGCCGGCGCCTATGCAATTGGTGCGGCTGCCGGTCTGGCCGGAGATCGCTGGAGCCTGGGTTTCGTCTCGGAAACCGAACGCCAGGTCGAAGAACATCTGCAAGGCCACCTCAGTCAGCTGCCTGAGGGCGACAAACGCAGCCGCCAGATTGTTGAGCAGATGAAAGAAGACGAAGCCCGTCACGGCCAGCAGGCGCGCGATGCTGGCGGGCGCGAACTGCCACCACCGCTGCGCGGCTTGATGCGCGCGGCGGCCAAAGTCATGACCACCGCTGCCTACAAGGGCTAAATCAGCCTATCGCGGCATATTGCGGCCGTAGAAGATTTCCAGAATCTCGTGTTCGACACTGCGTCGGATGCGCTTGGCTTCCTTGGGCGTGATCTCGTCCACGCCTTCACCGAACAGATAGGTGTCGAGATCCAGATCACGCAAACGCATTTTGGTGTGGAACATGTATTCCTGATACACGTTCACATCAATGGCGTCATAACGGTTGCGAATATCGCGCTCGAGAAAATCCTGAATCGAGTTGATCTTGTGATCGATGAAATGCTTGCGCCCTTTCACATTGCGGGTAAAACCACGCACGCGATAGTCCATGGTGACAATGTCAGACTCAAAGCTGTTGATCAGGTAATTGAGTGCACGCAGCGGCGAAATCACCCCGCAGGTTGAAACATCAATGTCCGCACGGAAGGTACTGATCCCGTGGTCGGGATGGGTTTCAGGATAGGTGTGAACGGTGATGTGGCTCTTGTCCAGATGTGCGACAACCGTCTCTTTCTGCACATCGTCCATCGGCTCTTCGCAGATCAGAATGGTGACGCTGGCACCCTGCGGCTCATAGTCCTGACGGGCCACGTTGAGCACGTTGGCACCGATGATGTTGGCCACCTCGGTCAGGATATCGGTCAAACGCTCGGCGTTGTACGCCTCATCGATGTATTCGATGTACTCCTTGGTCTGCGACTCGCTACGCGCGTAGCAAATGTCGTAGATATTGAAACTCAGCGACTTGGTCAGGTTATTGAAACCATGCAGCTTGAGTTTGTGATTGAGCTTTTTTTGCACGTGTTACTCCTGAGCGTGCACAGCGGGGGCAGGCCCCAGATCGACAATATCGCAGGCGTGGGTGATCTTCACAGTGGCCTGCAGCATCAGGCTGGCTGAACAGTATTTTTCGGCCGACAGCTTTACCGCACGCTCCACCTGGGCCGCTTTCATTTCGTGCCCGGTCACGGTGAACTGCAAATGAATGGCGGTAAACACTTTCGGGTCCGTTTCGGCACGCTCGGCGGTCACTCGCACATCACAATCGACGACGTTCTGACGTGCGCGCTTGAGAATATGAATAACGTCCACATTGCTGCAGCTACCGACACCGAGCAGAATGAGCTCCATCGGACGCGGCCCGATATTGCGACCACCGATGTCCGGCGGACCGTCGATCACGATGGCATGGCCGCTTCCGGTCTCGGCAACAAAACTGGCCCCGTCGAGCCAGCGAACACGTGCTTCCATTTTTAGGTAATCTCCACGTTATGAGTGCGATCGGTGAAACCAATTTTCTTGAAGATCCGGCGGTTCGGGCGTTTGTAACCCAATCGCACCGGCGCCGTTTCAGCGCCAAACAAACCGTGATCCACTCTGGTGATTCGCCTCAATGTCTGTATCTGATCCTGGAAGGCTCGGTCAGCATTTTGGCCGAGGATGAACAAGGGCGCGAAATGGTACTCGCCTACTGCCATCCAGGCGAGTTTTTTGGTGAGATGTGCCTGTTCCCGCATCTGGAATCACGCAGCGCACTGGTCCGCACTCGCGCCGAAACCTGGGTTGCTGAAATGGGCTTTGAGCCGTTCAAGGCGTTTTCGGCCAAACATCCGGAAGTGATGAAGGTCCTGGCCGGGCAACTGGCGCTGCGCTTGCGCGATACCTCACGCCGCCTGGCCGACCTCAACTTCCTGGATGTTTCAGGCCGCGTAGCGCGCATTTTGCTTGATCTGGCCAATCAGCCAGACGCACAACGCGAAGAACGCGGCTGCATCGTCAAACTCAGCCGGCAGGAATTGGCCCGCATCGCCGGCTGCTCACGCGAGATGGCCGGCCGGGTCCTCAAAACGCTGGAAGATGACGGCCTGATCGAATCAAGCGGTCGCAAAATCCTGATCTTGCAGCCAGGCAGCTAAGGCTGCGCCGGGGTCCGGCTTACGCATGAGATGCTCACCGATCAGGAAGCCGTAAACGCCGGCCTCACGCATGCGGTGCATATCTTCGGCGCCGTGGATACCACTCTCAGTCACGATGTCTCGTCCGCCGGGCACGTCTGCAAGCAAATCCAGCGTGGTGTTGAGTGAGGTTTCGAAGGTTTTCAGATTGCGGTTATTGATGCCGAGCAAGCCGCCCGGCAACTGCAGAGCACGCTCAAGCTCGGTGCCGTCGTGCACTTCAACCAGCACATCCAGCGCAGATTCGCGGGCGGCCGCGTACAACTCGTTCATCTGAGCGTCTGACAGCGCGGCCACGATCAGCAAAATGCAGTCGGCACCCCAGGCTCGCGATTGGGCCATCTGGTAGGGATCGATCATGAAGTCCTTGCGCAGCACCGGCAGCTCGCAAGCCGCTCGTGCCGCAACCAGGAAATCGGCATGTCCCTGAAAAAAGGCCTCATCGGTAAGAATCGACAAGCAGGTCGCTCCGCCGCGGGCGTAACTGTCGGCCAGGAACGGCGGATCAAAATCGTCGCGAATCAGGCCCTTGCTGGGAGAGGCTTTCTTCAGTTCCGAGATCACCGCGCTGCGACGCGCAGAGATCGCCGTATTCATTGCCGCCTCAAACCCGCGCGGTGCCGATTGCTGCTCGGCAAGCTCTGCCAGGCCGGCCAGCGAAATGGCTTTCTTGGCCGCCCGGACTTCATCAGCCTTGTGCGCCAGAATCTTGTCGAGAACGCTGCTCATGAGGAGGCCAACGACTGGCTCAAACTGGCCAGTTCTGACAATTTTTCGGCGGCCGCGCCGCTGTCGAGCACCTCCTGAATCCGGCTCACACCGGAGGCCCAGTCGGCGACCACGCCGGACACATACAGAGCTGCGCCACCATTGAGCGCGATCATGTCGGCAACCGGCCCACGCTCGCCGGCAAAGGCCCAGCGGATCAACTGCAGACTGTCCTCTGCATCGCTGACCTGCAATTCCTTGCGATCACAGCGCGACAAACCAAAATCTTGCGCCTGCACCTTGTAGCTGTGCAGCTCACCATCTTTCCATTCGGCAACCTGGGTGGCGGCAGACAGGCTCACTTCATCCAGGCCATCTTCGCTGTGCACAACCAGGACATGCTCACAGCCGAGATTGCCCAGCACCTGAGCGATCGGCTCAACCCACTGGCTGGCGAAAACGCCCATAACCTGGCGCCGCGCACCGGCTGGGTTGGTCAACGGACCGAGCAAATTGAACACGGTGCGCACACCAAGCTCTTTACGCGGCCCCACCGCATGCTTCATCGCCGGGTGAAAGGTGGGTGCAAACAGAAAACCCAGTCCGATCTCTTCCACACAGCGTTTGACCTGCTCCGGAGCCAGATCAACATTGACCCCGGCAGACATCAGCACATCGGCGCTGCCGCTCTTGCTTGAGACCGAGCGGTTGCCATGCTTGGCCACTTTAGCCCCCGCCGCCGCGCACGCGATGGCGCTGGCCGTGGACACGTTGAAAAAACTGGAGCCGTCGCCACCGGTGCCGCAGGTGTCGATAAGCTGCGCCTGCAGACTGTCGGAAAAACCCATGGGCGCGGCGAATTCGCGCATCACCCGGGCCGCCGCGGTAATTTCCGTGACGGTTTCACCTTTCATGCGCAGGGCGATCAAGAAACCGGCGATCTGCGCGGGCGTGGCTTCGCCACCCATGATCTGGCGCATCACCGCCGCTGTGGTATCGGCCTGCAGATTGTCGCCGTCCAGCAGCTGATTCAGGGCCGCGGTAAATGTCGCGTTGCTCATTTGCCTTCCAGAAAATTCTTCAACATGTGGTGGCCGTGCTCCGACAGGATCGATTCGGGATGAAACTGCACCCCCTGCACGTCCAGTTCACGATGGCGCAGCCCCATGATCTCGTCACGCTGACCATCTTCGGTCAATGTCCAGGCGGTGACCTCAAGACAATCCGGCAAACTGGCTGCATCCACCACCAGTGAATGATAGCGCGTCGCCGTGTACGGGCTGGGCAGATCGGCGAATACCCCTTGCCCAGTGTGGTGAATCAAGGAGGTCTTGCCGTGCATGACCTGTTTGGCGCGGACCACCTGACCGCCAAAGAACTGGCCGATCGCCTGATGCCCCAGGCACACCCCGAACAGCGGAATCTTGCCGGCAAAACGCCCCACCACGTCGAGCGAAACCCCCGCTTGGTTGGGTGTACACGGGCCGGGTGAAACCACAATGTGGGACGGCGCCAACGCGGCAATCTCGTCCACGCTGATCTCGTCATTGCGCGCGACCTTGACCTCAACCCCCAGCTCCATCAGGTACTGGACCAGGTTGAAGGTGAAAGAGTCATAGTTGTCGAGCATCAGAATCATGACTGAGCCTCCGCATGCCGGCGCGCCTGCGCCAGCCCCGCAGCGCGCAACACGGCACCTGCCTTGTTCATGGTTTCCTGCCACTCGGCATCGGGCACGGAATCGGCCACGATGCCGGCACCGGCCTGAATGAAGATACGACCGTTGCGGACCACCGCCGTGCGAATCGCAATCGCGGTATCCATGCTGCCATTCCAGGCCAGATAGCCCACCGCACCGGAATACACCCCGCGTTTGCTTGGCTCCAGTTCATCGATGATCTCCAGCGCGCGGATTTTCGGCGCACCGGACAAGGTGCCAGCAGGAAAGGTTGCGCGCAGCACATCGATGGCGTCCGCCCCGTCACGCAAGGTGCCGCTGACGTTGGACACGATGTGCATCACATGCGAGTAGCGTTCGATGACCATGCGGTCGGTCAACTGCACGCTGCCGGGCTCGGCAATGCGACCCACGTCGTTGCGCCCCAGATCGATCAGCATCAGGTGTTCGGCCAATTCCTTGGGATCTTCCAGCAACTCGCGCTCGTAAGCCTGGTCCTGAGCGGCGCTGGCGCCACGTGGGCGCGTACCGGCAATCGGCCGCAGCGTGACCTCACGCTCTTCCAGACGCACCAGGATTTCCGGCGACGAACCCACCACCTGAAAGCGTTCCTCGCCCTCACCGAAATCGAAGTAATACAGATACGGTGACGGGTTGAGGCTGCGCAGGGCGCGATACAGGTCGAGCGGACGTCCATCGAACGGGGCGCTCAATTGCTGCGAGAGCACCACCTGCATGGCATCACCGGCCAGGATGTAATCGCGAATCCGCTCGACCCCGGCCTTGTAGCCGGCCTCGCCGAACCTGGATTCAAAAGCCAGCGCCTCGGGCTCGTCAAAATGCCAGGGCGCCTCCGCCGGCAGCGGCACCGCAAGCTGAGCCATCAACTCGTCGATACGCGCCTCAGCCTGAGCCTCGCTGCCCGGCGCGCACAGAATCACGAAATTCAGCCGCCCACGCAGATTGTCGAACACCACCAGTTCATCAGCGCGCAGCAGCAGAATATCTGGCGCGCCAACCGTGTCCTGGTGGCTCACACCGGCCAGGCGCGGTTCGATCATGCGCACCGTGTCGGCGCCAAAATAGCCGACCAGCCCGCCGTTCAAACGCGGCAGGTCAGGCAGATCAGGCGCTTCAATCTGGGCCGCATAATCGGCGATCCACTGCAACGGGTCTGCCGGCGTGCAACGGCTGATGACTTGCGCGTCGCGGCGATGTTCCAGCACCCCGCCCTGCACCCGAATCTGCTCGCGCGCGGCCAGACCGATGATCGAGTAACGCCCCCAGCGCTCACCGCCTTCTACCGATTCGAGCAGGAAACTGTTCGGTCGATCAGCCAGCTTGCGGTAGGTGGAGAGCGGCGTTTCCAGATCCGACAGTGCTTCACGCACTACCGGAATCAGCTGCTCTTTCATGAGTCGATCTGCTCACGCATCTTGGCGATGGTCGCGGCGTAATCGTCACTGCCAAAAATGGCTGATCCGGCAACAAACGTATCGGCCCCGGCCGCGGCAATCTCGGCAATGTTGTCGACTTTGACGCCGCCATCAATCTCCAGCCGCGTGGCCAGTCCTGCTGCATCAATGCGCTGACGAATCGCGCGCAGCTTGTCCAGCGCTGAGGGGATGAAAGACTGACCGCCAAAGCCCGGGTTCACCGACATGACCAGAACCAGATCCAGGTTGTCGAGCACGTAGTCCAGCGCGCTCAGCGGCGTGGCCGGATTGAGCACCAGACCGGCCTGACAGCCCTCGGACTTGATCAGCTGTATGGTTCGGTCCACATGGCGTGATGCCTCCGGATGGAAGCTGATCAGGCTGGCGCCAGCGGCCGCAAACTCCGGAATGATGGCATCGACCGGTTCGATCATCAGATGCACATCCATCGGGGCGCTGATGCCGTATGCGCGCAGCGCCTTGGGAATCATCGGGCCGAAGGTCAGGTTGGGTACGTAGTGGTTGTCCATCACGTCCACGTGCACCCAATCCGCGCCGGCATCCAGAACGCGTGAGACATCCTCGCCAAGGCGAGCGAAATCGGCCGACAGAATCGACGGCGCAATGACCGGCTTTTGGGTATTCATGAACCTGAAACGACGTAGTAACTGCAAAATAAGAGACCGCCTGTCAGGCGGCAGGGGCGCTACTTTACCTAAAAGGGCACCTTGGCATAAAGTTGCGCCCTTTTTTCGCAAATTCGCACCACCCGTCTGGAGCCGCGCATGACTCAAGCTGTTCACACCACAGACCTGCTTGACCTGCCGCTTGTGAACCGCGGCAAAGTTCGTGACATCTATGCGGTCGACGACGACAAACTGCTGATCATCACCAGTGATCGGCTGTCGGCGTTCGACGTGGTGCTGCCGGACCCGATTCCGGGCAAGGGCGCAGTGCTGACCCAGTTGGCCAACTTCTGGTTCCAGAAATTCGCCGACTGGCTGCCCAACCATCTGTCGGACACCCCGCTGTCCGATGTGATCACCGATCCCGACCTTTACGCGCAACTTGCCGACCAGGCCATCGTGGTCAGAAAGCTCAAGCCGCTGCCGGTGGAAGCCATCGTGCGCGGCTACATCATTGGTTCGGGCTGGAAGGACTACCAGAGCACCGGCGCGGTATGCGGCATCGCATTGCCGCAAGGCCTGCAGCAGGCCGAGAAGTTGCCGGAACCAATCTTCACACCGTCGACCAAAGCGGCGGTGGGCGATCATGACGAGAACGTCGATTTCGACCACATCGTTAATCTGATCGGCCGCGAGCTGGCTGAAAAGGTCCGCGATCTGAGCCTGCGGCTGTACGCCGAAGCCTCCGCTTACGCGCGCGAGAAAGGCATCATCATCGCGGATACCAAGCTGGAATTCGGCCTGGATGAGGACGGCAACGTGGTGCTGATCGATGAAGTCCTGACCCCCGACTCCTCGCGTTTCTGGCCCGCAGATCAGTACCAGTTGGGCATCAGCCCGCCGAGTTTCGACAAGCAGTTCGTGCGCGACTACCTGGAAACGCTGGACTGGAACAAAAAAGCACCGGGCCCCAGCCTGCCCGCGGCCATCATCGCCAAAACCGCAGAAAAGTACGCCGAAGCGCGCAAGCGCCTGGAAGGCTGAACGACGCGGTTACAAACCCGTACACTGGCCTCTACCTGACATTAGGAGAACGGTGTGCAGATCAAGATCGAAATCGACCTCAAGCCTGAAGAACTGCGTCAGTTCCTCGGCATTCCTGATGTGCTCGGCATCCAGGAAGATCTTTTTCGCTATGCGCGCGACAAATTCTCGGACGGCCTGGATGGCGTAGACGCCAAAACTTTCGTCAAGGAAAACATGGACGCCGTGCGCGGCACCAAAGCATGGCAACGCCTGATCGCTGCGGCCTTCGGATCGCTGGAGGAAACCCCTGACGAAACGAGCCGCAAAAAGGGCTCGCGCCGGCGCCGCACGACGGACAGCGACGACGTCTGAGCGTGTCCCTAAGCCCTATTTGCGCCAGGCCTACGCCGGATCCTGCACACAAAAAACCGGGCGCTTCCGAAGGAAGCACCCGGCGGGGGCGGCAGTGCTGACGCACCGCCGAGGGGGGGATCGTGGCTTAGGAAGCCGCAGCCGCCTTGGCCGGAGCCTTACGAGCGGTGGTGGCCTTCTTGGCCGGAGCCTTGCGAGCCGCCGGCTTGCGCGCGGTGGTGGCTTTCTTGGCGACCGGCTTCTTGCCTTCAATGGTCACCTTGATCTGGTCGGCACTTTTCTTCAGCAGCTTGGCCAGGTCTTCGCGCGTCTTGGTCACGGTGGTGACGGTCACGTTGTAAGCCTTCACAACGTCGTCTTTGCCTTCCGGCAGGAAAGCCGCCGGCTGAGCAGCGAATTCCTTGATACCGGCTTCGCGCGCCTTGGTCAGGCTGACTTTAGCGTTGTCGAACAGACCTTTCGCGGTGGTCTGATTGGTGTCGGCGACTTTCTTGGCGTTCTTCTTAACCAGATCACCAGCCTTCTTGGCGGTGTCGCGCGACGTTTTGATCACGTCCTGAGCCTGCTTGCTCACTTTCTCGTAACGAGCCTGAGCTTCTTTGCTCACTTTCTCGGCACGGCCTTTCACGTCATCAAAAATTTCTTGAACCTGCATGGACTAATCTCCCAAAAGCGCATGTGTGATGTTCGGAGGGCACAAAATGCTGTGCTGCAACATTTGTTGCGCCGCATCATAGTAGTGCGTCAGATTGCTGTCAAGTGTTGCAGTGCAACATTAGGGCGCCAGCCGACGAACGGCGCATCAGGTGTAACTTTATGAATATAAAAGAGTACTGGGACGGACGACTGAACCTGCTGTGGACATATTCCGCGCAGGGATGGCGCCGGCAAGCCCTCCAGGCTGGGCGCTTGGTGTTCTGCACCATCCGCGAACTGACCGCTGGCGAGCTGACCCTGCGCGCCATGAGCCTGGTCTATACAACCCTGCTCTCGCTGGTCCCGCTGCTGGCCCTGGCCTTTTCCATCATGAAGGGTTTGGGGGTTCACAACCGAGTCGAACCCATGATCGCGGCCCTGCTCGAACCGCTAGGCCCATCCGCTGGCGAGATCACCACGACAGTGATCGGTTTTGTCGACAACATCAAAATCGGCGTCCTTGGCTCGATCGGCATCGCACTGCTGTTCTACACCGTGCTGGCGATGATTCAGAAGGTGGAAAGCGCGTTCAACTTCATCTGGAAAATCCCGCGTCAAAGACCACTGACGCAGCGCATCTCAGAGTATCTCGTGGTTTTGTTGCTCGGCCCACTGGCTATTACTTTGGTCATAGGCACAACCGCCAGCCTGAGCTCCAACCGACTGGTCGAGAATCTGCTGAGCAGCGAGCTGGTGAGCCAATCCGTCTATCTCGCCGGCCTGCTGCTGCCCTACGTTGTGATCGTCAGCATTTTCACCTTCGTATTCATGTTCATTCCGAACACCCGGGTGCGTCTGCTTCCAGCTTTTGTCGGCGGCCTGGTCAGCGGCCTGCTGTGGCAATCGGCGGCCTGGGGCTTCGCCAATTTCGTCGCCGGCTCATCGGGTTACAACGCCATTTATTCCAGCTTCGCCATACTCATCCTGTTGCTGATCTGGCTGTATCTGGGCTGGCTGATCCTGCTCACCGGCTGTCAGATTGCGTTTTTCCTGCAGCACCCCGAATACCTCACCCGGGTTCGGCGCCATGCCGAAGCTTCAGGCGCAACCCGGGACATGCTGATTCTGACCTTGCTTGGACTGGTGCAGGCCCGCTTCAGCGACGCTCAAAGCGGGCTTAACCCCGCTGAGCTGGCGCGCCGCAGCGGCGCACCGCCAGATCTGGTCAATCCCATGATCAACAATCTGCTGGCATGCGGTTTGTTGGCCGAAACCGCTGACGGCGCCTTGCTGCCACGCGTTGATATGGGGCGCATGGCTCTGGCCGAACTACTCAATCGCGTGGACGCACGCAGTGTTGTCCACCGGCAGGGTGGGGGCGTGCATGAGCGCGCCCGTGATCTGGCTGAACAACTGGCTCAGGCCCGCACCGCCGTGCTCGGCGAGCTCACCCTGAATGAATGGCTGGAAACCGGCAACTGACGCGCTCGCGTCAGTCGCGGTTGTCCGGCACAACGATGTTCAGCTCAAGCACGTCCATATCGCCGTCGCGCTCGACATCGATCTTGACCGCGTCGTCCGATACCTGGACGTATTTGCGAATCACCTCGAGCAAATCTTCCTGCAGCTTGGGCAGGAACACCGGTGCCTGCATATTGCCAGCGCGGCGGTGCGCCACAATCAGCTGCAAACGCTCCTTGGCGACACTCGCGCTTTTCTTTTCGTTGGCGCGAAACAGATCCAGAAGGCCCATGATTAGCTCCCGAAGAATCGGCCCAGCAGGCCCTTCTTCTCGGCACTGAGGAAACGCATCGGCTTGTCTTCGCCGAGAAAACGATCAACCACATCGCTGTATGCCTGACCGGCATCAGCGGCAGGCTCAGCAATAACCGGCAAACCGGCATTGGAACTGTTGAGCACCGACTGCGATTCGGGGATGACGCCAAGCAGTTCTACGGCCAGGATCTCCTGCACATCGTCAACCGACAGCATCTCACCCTGCGCCACGCGCTGCGGGGAGTAACGGGTCAGCACCAGATGCTCCTTCACACCCTTGCCTTCCATAGCCAGCTTGGTCTTGGACTGCAGAATGCCAAGCACGCGATCCGAGTCACGCACTGAGGACACTTCCGGGTTGGTCACCACCAGGGCTTCATCGGCGAAATGCATGGCTAGCATGGCGCCTTTTTCGATCCCTGCAGGGGAGTCGCAGATGATGTAGTCGAACTCCTTGGACAGCTCTTCGAGCACCTTGCCAACACCGTCCTGAGTCAGGGCGTCTTTGTCGCGGGTCTGCGAGGCGGCAAGGATGTACAAGTGATCGAAGCGCTTGTCCTTGATCAGAGCCTGGCGCAGGTTGGCCTCGCCATGGATCACATTAACGAAGTCGTAAACCACACGCCGTTCGCAACCCATGATCAGGTCCAGGTTACGCAAGCCCACGTCAAAGTCGATCACGACTGTTTTGTGTCCGCGCTGGGCCAGACCACAGGCAAAAGAGGCACTGGTGGTGGTCTTGCCCACACCACCTTTGCCGGAGGTCACCACAATAATCTTGGCCACGGAGTCCTTCTCCTCAATTCAATGGGTCAACACACAATTTCTCGCCATCCAGGTAAATCTGGACGGGTCGGCCACGTGCCGCGTCACCGATATCATCGGCCACTTTGTATCGGCCTGCGATGGCCAGCAACTCGGCCTGCAGATCGCGACAGAAAATGCGTGCACTTTCATCACCCTGAGCACCCGCTATGGCACGACCACGCAGGCTGCCATAAATGTGGATGCAACCATCGGCGATGACTTCTGCCCCGGCGCTAACCTGGGCGGTAATGATGAGATCACTGTTGCGCGCATAGATGCGCTGCCCCGAACGGACCGGGGCGGTGATCATGCGCGACTCCACCATCTGCACCGGCGCATCAGATGCCGGCGGCACCGGAGTTTGCGGCGCAGGCGGTTCAGCAGCCTGCGGCGGTGCAGGCGTAGCTTCCGCAAGCTCGGCCTGCCCGCGTTTCTGCTCCAGGATCACCGGCAGACCAGTGCGACGCACAGCGGCTTCCATCGAAGCGGCGGTGCGATAAGCGCCGAGCACGGTGATGTGCTGCTTGCGCAGCACATCGAGCAAGCCATCAACATCAATAATCTGCACGTCGATGTCCAGAACCACCGGCAACTCGCGCAGCAGTCCGTTGCCCTTGTTGACCTGATGTTTCAGGTAATCGGACAGTTCATCTAGATCGTTGTGCAGGATGCGCAGGACGGAAATACCCATCATGCGCCCCTTGAACTCGAGAGGCGCGGGCGTCGACATCGGGGAGCTACTCATAGGATGGGTCGAAGTGTATCGAAGGCGTCCGCGATTTGCATGCGGGCGCTCGCGATACCTTCAGGCGAGGCCTGACAATCGCCCATTTGCACTGGAGAATCAGGCATTTCCAATGTTTCGACGGATCAGCCATGATGAGCGCCCCGCGAAGATCAGGCTTGCAATGAACACCCCTCGCGCAAATTCCCGCAGCGCCCACACCCGCCACTACCGGGTGCGAAATTTCAACATGCATGTGCGCCACTGGGAGGGCAACGCCCAACCCCTACGCGTGATCCTGCACGGCTGGCTGGATTTGTCCGCCACCTGGCAACGGCTGGTTGATCACCTGCCAGCCGACTGGGCCATCGCCGCGCCGGACCAGCGCGGCTTCGGTCACTCCGATGCAGTTGGCGACACGTACTGGTTTTACGACTACGTTGCCGACCTTGATGCCCTGCTGGATCAACTCTCACCAGATCAGCCCATCGACCTGATTGGCCACAGTATGGGCTCGCAGGTCGCGGCCCTGTATGCCGGCGTGCGCCCTCAACGGGTTCGGCGCCTGGTGCTGCTGGACGGCTTCTACCTACCGCAGACCACACCTGAGCGTGCCCCGCAGCAATTGCGCAACTGGCTGGATGACTTGCGCAGCACCCCGGAGGAAAAGCGCTACCCGGACCTGGATACGCTGGCCGAAAAGATTGCCAAACGACAGCGCGGGCTTGATGCCGCGGGTGCACGCTTTGTCGCAGAATGCTGGAGCAGCCCCAGCGACGACGGCCAGGTCACACTGCTCGGCGACGCACGCCATCGGCAACGCGGGCCACTGCTGTATCGCGACGAGGAAGCCAAAGCCATCTTTCGCCAGGTCAGCGCACCGACCTTGCTGGTTGACGCGGGTCAATCAGTTCTTGCCGGGATGGGTAAGAGCGAGGTGCGTCAGCAACGGCTGGAATGCTTTGAACAGCGCACGCATGTCAGCATCGAGCAGGCTGGTCACATGCTGCATTTTGATGCGCCAGACGCTACAGCCCAACACATCGAAAGCTTTCTGAGCGCGGCGGAGCCGGGCTAAAAAAATCGCCCGCAGCATGCTGCGGGCGCAATCCCCGGGGTGGGGGTGGGAGACCATGCAGCAGGATGCATTTCCGGCGGCATGGCAAAAGCCTATGGGCGAAAATGTGAAGCCGATGTGAAGAAAATGTCATGCGCATGCATGACAGCAGCCATCACAGACGGATGGGCTCGGGCTCGCCGAGCATCTCGGCCTGCGTGTGCAAAACATACAAATCAAGCACCGCCAGCAATCGCGCCATGACTTCGCGCATTTCGACCCGCCAACGCTCGGACAGCAGTGGTTGGGCGGCAGCAAAACCCTGGACCTCGAGCCCATGGGCACGGGCCAGAAACAACGCCCGGTACAGATGATAGGGCTGAGAGATCACCACAAAACGCTGCAAGCCAAACACGCGCTGCGCTCGAACCACCGAATCCAGGGTCCGGCGTCCGGCAAAATCCAGGGTGATGGCATCTTCCGGCACGCCGCGCTCGAGCAAGGCTTCAAACATGCGCTGTGGCTCGTTGTAGTAAATCTCAGGGTTGGCTCCGCTGGCCAGAATGTGCCGAACCGTGCCGGCGTGGTACAGCGCCGCCGCCGCATCCATACGCCCAGCGAAATGCCGGTTGGGGTGACCTTCAACCGACCATTGACTGGTGCCTAGCACCAGGGCGACATCAACCGGGGCGAGCTCGTCAGTCTGATGAGATATTCCCCCGGAACCCCAGACCACCAGACCATTCGCAGCAGCAATCAGTGCCAGCGCCAAAAACAGCACAAGCAACCCAGCCAACGCAAGACGGCGCATTATCAGCCGCATGAGTTGTCCAGTACCGCCAACACCTCGCGCATAACGGGGCGTGACACCACCATCTCCATATGCCCGACACCCGGCAGGGCGATACTTTGCCCATAGGCGTCGGACACGCGGCTGCCGAGCTGCGGCGCCACGATGCTGTCATGCGGCGACCAGATCGCGGTGAAGGGCACCGGGCAAGGCTGGTCTTCGAAAGCCGACAATTCCTTCAGCCAGTCACTGCCCAAACTCATCTGGCGCAGGTTCTCACCCAGACCCGACGGCCCCTTGGCCAGTACCGTGCCACCAAAGGGTGAACCCAGGCTGATGGCGCGAGCGACGCGTCTGGCGCCACCGAACTTGTCCAGATAGGCCCGGATCACCACGCCGCCCATGCTGTGACCGATCACGACCACCTTGTCGGCACCGGTGGCGGCGCAAATCTGCTCGATGTGCCGATCAAGCGCGTGGGCATTGTCGTCGATGCTGCCGAACACCGGCTGAAGGGTGACGGCCCAGACATTGCCGTAGCCGTGCTGGCGCAGGAAGCGACGAAAAGCCCCGTAGTAACCACGATTGCACAGAAACCCGGGGACCAGCACGATCGGAGGGCCACGGTGCGGCAAATCCGCTGGCGGCGCGTTCGGCACCAACCAGGCCTCCAGCGCAAAGTAGAACGGGTAGGTGCGTATCGCCGCATACAGCTCGTTGCAGAACAAACGCGCGGCGGTGAACAGATTGAGCCGGTGCTGCGGCGCTGCAGGCGAGCGCGCGAGCCAGGTCTGAACAAAGTTCGCGGCCACCAGCAGCGCTCGAATACCGATGAATATCAACGCGATACGACCAAGCATCGGGAGCACGTCACGGCCGCCAGACAGCCCCCACAGAAGATACACCGCGTACAATCCAAGCTCCACGCACATGGCAATGAAAAAGGCCCGGGCGTGAACCCCCATGGATTGATGCATCGTGTTGATCCGCAACGCTGAATGAATCCGGACATTGTGGCAAAGCCGTGGTGAGCACTCCAGCGCCAGCCCCCATTGAATCCTTCGCCCCGCTCCTGCCCCCGCGCCCAAGGGTGCTGGTACTGGGCTCGATGCCGAGCGTGCAGTCGCTCAAGCAACAGGCCTATTACGGCCATCCACGCAATCGCTTTTGGCCACTGATCGCCGCCCTGTTTGATGGCGACGCACAAGCCCCCTATGCACAGCGCGTCCAGCACCTGCTGAACCAGGACATCGCGCTGTGGGATGTCCTCGCCCGTTGCATCCGCCCCGGCAGCGCCGACGCCGACATTCGCAGCGACAGCGAGATCCCCAACCGCATCGACCGCTTACTCAATGAGCACCCCGGAATAACCCGCGTGTATTTCAACGGGGCCGCCGCCCAGACCTGCTTTCATCGCCATTTCAGCCATCTGACTACGCGGAACAGCCAGCGTCTGCCCTCCACCAGCCCGGCCAATGCGGCCTGGTCATTGAACGACCTGATCCGTGACTGGGCGCCACTGCGCGACAGCCTGCGCGGCGCCTGATTCGCGCGTGTCGCCAATCGCGGACACCCCGCCGCGCAGGGCAAATCCGCAGCACGACGCCTCCCGACGCGAAGATCCGCAGCACGCCTGTCGCCAATTCGCCACAGGTTTGCGCGCACAGCCGCCCCGACCGCAGGTCAGCCTCCCCGAAATCAAATTAAGTTATTGATTTATATTGGCTTTTAAAAGTTGGCCCGATTTCTGCCCCCTAGCTTGGCAACTCTCACTCACAGGAGCCGACCATGAAAAAAACGCTGACCTGCCTGGCCACCGCCGCGACGCTGGGGGCCGTACCGGTGACCACGCTGGCTGCCACGCCGGAAGCCTATCTGGGTGGTAACCTGGGTTATTACCGCTTCGAGCAGGAAGAATTTCCCAACTCAAGCGACGAATTCGAAGATGAACGCGGCAGCTGGAAGGCCTATGTCGGGGTGCGCCCCAACGACGTGCTGGGCTTCGAGGCCGGCTATGTCGAGTTTGGTGAAGTGGACCACAACGGCGCGCGCTTCGACTCGGATGGTCTGCAGGTCGCGATGACCGCAGGCATTCCGTTCACGCCCAATTTCTCGGTCTACGGCAAGCTCGGCCAGTTGTTCTGGGACCGCAAGACCCGCTTCACCAATTTCACCGGCGACAGCCGTGATGGCGACGACACCTTCTACGGTGTCGGCACACGCATCGGCGTGGCCAGCAATCTGGATTTGCGCCTGGAATATGAGCGCTACGAGATCGACCGTGCTGACGTCGACATGGCTTCATTGGGTCTCAACCTGATGTTCTGAGCCCCCTTCTGCGTCCATCCCCAAGGCCTGATCCTCGCAGGCCCCTCCCCCCGGGCGCAGAAACCCGCCGGCTCCGGATATTCTCCGGAGCCGGTTTTTTTGTGCTGCGCTAAGCCTGATCAGCCAGCATCAGCAGGGCCTCGGCAATCTCGGGGCCTTTGTGCTCTTCGATGAAGTGGCCGACCTGCGGGTAGCGCCAGGTCGCGCGGCGCAAGCTCGGCAAGGCCTGCTGCCACTGCGCGATCACTTCGTCCTTGCCGCAAGCATCCCACTGACCGAAAAAGCCACATGCCGGCAGCTTGCGCCCGTGCTCGCCCCAGGCCTTGGCAACGCCAGCCTGCATGCGCTGGTAAAACGCATGGTTGTCCTGCACGCCGTGGCGCCCGTCGTGATAGCGGTAGCCATGCCCCCAGCGCGGCGTCTGCTTGACGTTGCGCTTGGAACTGCGCGCATTGGCCTTGGAGCGCAAGCCTTCGGCCCACACATGCTCGGGCGTGCCGGGCGCAATGCGGCGGGTGGCGTGACGCAGCAGGTAAGCGGCAGTGTTGAGCAGGAAACGTCCGCTGCTCTGGGGCTCGGCATGCGAAACCACATAGCCGGCCACACCACCCCACAGGGCATCGGGGATCACATAGGCCGTACTCGCCCAGGGCAGCCAGCGCATCGGAAAGTTGGTGTAGGTGATGCCAGTGGACGGCATCGGGAAGATCGTGGTGTTGAGCACCGCAAGGTGACGCACCCGCCACTCATCTTCAATCAGGGCACCGATCCCGATGGGGCCACCCCAGTCATGCACCACCAGACTGACGTCGTGCAGATCAAGATGCCGCACCAGCTGCAGCAGATTGGCCGCATGGTGCATGTCCACCATTTCGAAATCGGCCTGATCCGACAAGCCGAAACCGATGTGATCCATGACCACGATACGCACGCAGCGCCCGCTACCCACCAGCGCATCACGGATATGCCGGTAGGTGTAGGAGCACTCCGGATTGCCGTGGACCATGAGCACGGTCAGCTCCGGCTCGCCCTGACCGCTGAGATAGTCGTAATAGAACATGCTCTTGCCAGCGTCATGGCCTTCGCTCAGTTCGAACCAGCGCGCGCTGCCGGGCGGGCAATAATCGGCCGGAACCTGACGCAAGGGGGTGTTGGTGATGATCTGCATGCTACCCATCCACAAGAAAACCGCTTCAGCTTGGGCCAGCCGGGCGACGCGGTGAAGTGTTAGGCTCGCCAACAGGGTGTCATTTCACGCCAATCACCGCGCACTTGTATGTATTTTGTCTCCACTCATTTCGCCCGACTGATCGTCCGTGAGCTGCGCCCGGCACCGGCGCAGTGGCCGGCCCTGCTTGCCGGCACCCAGCAAACCGAGGCGGCTATCCAGCACCATCAGCAGCTGCCACTGGCCGAGTTCAACACCCTGCTCGGCAACGCGCTGCGCTTGAGCGCCGACCCGGCGCTGGGCCTGCGCTTTGGCCGCCACGCCAATCTGCTCGCCCTGGGCGAGGGTGGCATTGCTGCACTGACCGCCCCGAACCTGCTGCTGACCCTGCGCAGCTTCGTGGACTACGGTCGCTTGCAGGCCGACTACATGAACTTCGACATCGTGGTTGGTGAGGTCCTGCGCTTTCGCGGACACGAGAACATCGCACTGCCGCATGCCGTCCGCCGAATCCAGCATGAGGTCATGGTGCTGACCCTGCAGAACACCATCGAAATGATGCTTGGCCGTCCCTTCACCCAGGGCCGCTACTACTTTGCGTATCCGCGCCCGGACTATGCCGCGCTTTACCCGCAACGTTTTCACAGCGCCTGCGAATTTGATGCGCCGGCAACCGGCGTCGATGTGCCACGGGCGCTGGGTGACGTCGCATCGCCCTACTACGACCTCAGCCAGTGGGAGCGCAGCAAGAACCGCTGCATGCAACTGATGCAGGCGCTCAACGGCACACAGCGCAAGCTCCACCGGGAATATGTACTGACCCAGCTGCGCTCTCACAGACCACCGCTACCCGCAGCCCAGCAGGTTGCCGCAGAGTTGAATCTGTCGACCCGCACACTCAATCGGCGGCTGGCCGAGGACGGCGCCAGCTACCGCGCGCTGCGCAACCAGGTCCTGAACGAATGGGCGTGCCACGCCCTGCAAGAAACCAGCGACAGCGTCGAGGCCATCGCCGCCCAGCTGGGCTATCAGGATGGCGCCAACTTCCGCCGCGCCTTCAAACGTGCCAACGGCTGCTCGCCGCAGGCCTGGCGTCAGTCAGCCGGGAGCTAACTAACATCGGCCGGGCTTAGAGCAGCTGCTTCATGCCGCGCTCCAGACCGTTCAAGGTCATCGGGAACATGCGTTCCTCAACCAGCTCACGTGCGACCTGTATCGACGGGTGGTAATCCCAATGTTGCTCGGGTTCCGGGTTCAGCCAGATCACCTTGTTGAAATGCGAGGTGATGCGCTGCATCCAGGTCGAGCCGGCCTCCTCGTTCCAGTGCTCGACGCTGCCCCCCGGATAGGTGATCTCATACGGGCTCATGGTCGCGTCGCCGACGAAGATCACTTTGTAATCCTCACCGAAACGGTGGATCAGGTCCCAGGTCGAGGTTTTTTCGTTGTGCCGGCGGTGATTGTCCTTCCACACATTTTCGTAAATGAAATTGTGGAAGTAGAAGTACTCCATGTGCTTGAACTCGGAACTGGCCGCCGAGAACAACTCCTCACAGACCCGCACGTGCGGATCCATCGAACCACCCACATCGAAGAACAGCAGCACCTTCACCGCGTTGTGGCGCTCCGGCACCATCTTGATGTCGAGGTACCCCGCATTGCGGGCTGTGGAACGTATGGTGTCGTCGAGGTCGAGCACCTCCTCGGCGCCGGTGCGGGCAAACTTGCGCAGACGGCGCAGCGCAATCTTGATGTTGCGCGTGCCCAGCTCCAGCGAATCATCCAGATTGGCGTACTCGCGCTTGTCCCACACCTTGACCGCACTGCGGTTGCCACCTTTGCCCCCGACCCGGATACCCTCCGGGTTGAAGCCGCCGTTGCCAAACGGTGAGGTGCCGCCGGTGCCGATCCACTTGTTGCCGCCTTCATGGCGCTCTTTCTGCTCTTCGAGGCGTTTCTTGAACTCCTCCATGAGCTTGTCCAAACCACCCAGCGACTGGATTTTCTTGAGCTCTTCCTCGGACAGGTTGAGCTGTTTCATCTGCTCCAGCCATTCCTCGGGGATGGCCGCATTGAGCAGATCGCCCATCACATCTTCCACCCCCTGGAAGTACGCGCCGAACACCCGATCGAACTTGTCGAACTTGGTTTCGTCCTTGACCAGCGTGGCGCGGGCCAGATAGTAGAACTCGTCAATCGAACAGAATGCGACCCGTGCCTGCAGGGCTTCCAGCAAGGTCAGATATTCGGTCACGCTGGGCTTGAGCTCAGCCTCGCGCAGGGCATAGAAAAAATTGTTCAGCATGCGAGCACTCCGGCGGCAATCAGGCCCAGCAGCCCCAGCAAGGCCACCACGAAACTCAGCGTGCGCGCCAGATTCCAGCCCAGGTAGTAGGTCAGCATGTGTCCGATGCGCCCGGCCACATAAACCCAGGCCATCAGGTTGACCAGCGCTGGCTGCGCGGCCAGTGCAATGCACACCCCGAGCAACAGGATGAACACCGCAATGCTTTCGTTGGTGTTGTGAAAACTGCGGCTGGCGCGAAAGTGAAAACTGGCCGGGTTGTAGTCCAGGGGTTTGCCCGGCTGCGTCTTGGCCCAGATCGCTGCGATGTCGGCGATCAGGATTTGCGCAAACAGCAGTACCGCCATCAGACCGGCGGCCAGAATTGCGAGGCTGTAGGGCTGCAGGGCGTCGGCCATGATGATCAGCTGTTGCGGCGGTTCAGAAAGATCAGGCGCTCAAACATGTGCACGTCCTGCTCGTTCTTGATCAGGGCGCCGTACAGCGGCGGCAAGGATTTCTTGTCGTCTTTGTCACGCAGCGCCTCCGGCGGAATGTCCTCGGCCAGCAGCAGCTTGAGCCAGTCGAGCAATTCCGAGGTCGACGGTTTTTTCTTCAACCCCTGAATCTCACGCAGGCCGAAGAACACATCCATGGCTTCCTTGAGCAGGGTTTTCTTGATGTCCGGGAAATGCACCGCCACGATCTGCTCCATCGTGTCCTTGTCGGGGAAGCTGATGTAGTGGAAGAAGCAGCGGCGCAGGAACGCATCCGGCAGCTCTTTTTCATTGTTCGAGGTGATGATGATCAGCGGACGGTGCTTGGCCCGGATGGTCTTCTGCGTCTCGTAAACGTAGAACTCCATGCGGTCGAGTTCACGCAGCAGGTCATTGGGGAACTCGATGTCGGCTTTGTCGATCTCGTCGATCAGCAGAATCGGCTGCTCTTCCTGCTCGAAGCATTCCCACAGCTTGCCCTTGACGATGTAGTTGCTGATGTCGCCCACGCGACCATCACCGAGCTGGGAATCACGCAGACGTGACACCGCATCGTATTCGTACAGGCCCTGCTGCGCTTTGGTCGTGGATTTGATGTGCCATTCGAAAAACGGCTTGCCCATCGAGCGCGCAACCTCTTCGGCCAGCATGGTTTTGCCGGTGCCCGGCTCGCCCTTGATCAGCAGCGGCCGCTCCAGCGTCATGGCTGCATTGACGGCCAGCTTGAGATCGTCCGTGGCGACGTAACGTTCGGTGCCTTCAAATTTCATGAGATGTTCTGTGCTTCAGTGGATATTCGGATTGTACATGGCGCCTGCCATCGCTCAGGCCCGGCGCAGCTTGAGCCAGCCATCCAGACGCAGCAGCACGGTTGGCAGGAACAGCAGATCGTAGACCAGCGCAATCGAGATCGTCAGGGCGGTGAGCAGGCCGGTGATTTCGTTGACCACGAAGTCGGACAGGCCAAGTATCGAGAAGCCCAGCACCAGTATGGTGGTGGTGACCAACAGGGCCGTGCCCACCGTGCCGTAGGCGTAACGCACCGCTTCCTCGGCCGAATCCCCGTGGTCCTGCCGGGCGCGCAGATACTTGGACAGGAAATGTACGGTGTCGTCGACCACGATACCCAGCGAGATGCTGAAGATCGCCGCCACGGCCAGGTTGACCTCCTGCACCAACAAGCCCCACAGCCCGAACGCAATCAGCGACGGGAACGCATTGGGAATGAGGCTGAGCAGGCCCAGGCGCCATGAGCGCAGCGCGATCATCAGGGTCAGCGAGATGCTGATCAGGGCCACCAGCGAGCCGCTGAGCATGCTGCGGATGTTGTTTTGGCCGATGTGCGCGAACATCACCGTCACCCCGGAACCCGGCGCGGCCATGCTCGGTGCGTTGTGTTGCAGCCAGGCCTGAGCCTGCTGTTCGAACTCGACGATGCGATCGGCCTTGACGTGACGCAGGGTGACGGACAGCCGCGTGGCGGATTTGTCGAAATTGAGCTGATTGCTCAGGTCCAACCCGAACGGCAGAGAGAACTCGTACAGCAGCAGGTACTGGGCAGCCAGCTCCGGGTCGTCCGGAATGCGGTACCAGTTGGGGTCGCCACCGTGCATATCCCGGTTGAGGCGTTTCATCACGTCGCTGAACGCGTTGACGTGAACCACATTGGGTTGCTCCAGGGCCCAGCGGGTGAAGGCATCCAGACGGTTCAGGTAGACCGGATCGGTGACCCCGTTGGACTCACCGGCCGGCAACGAAAAGGCAATGGTGTCGAAGCCGGTCAAGCGCTGCTCCAGGAACTCGGCCGCATCGCGGATCGGCACACCCGGATCGAAATACTGGTAGGTGCTGTCGCTGAGCTGGTTGCGTGGCGCCCAGGCCATCACGAACAGCGCAACCACCAGACCGCCCCAGAACAGCACGCCACGATGCGCCAGCACCCAGTCACCCAGGCGGTTGGCCAGCGAGGCCTTGCCCTCGGCACGTGGCTTGACCCGCATGCCGCCCATCAACAGTGGCAACAGGCACAGCGACAGTAGCCAGGCGAACATCACCCCGATGGCGACAAAAGTGCCCAGCTCACGAAACGGCGGGGAATCGCTGAAGTTCAGGCACAAGAAGCCGATCGCGGTGGTCAGGCTGGTCAAAAACACCGGTTGCATGTTGATTTCCAGCGCACGCCGCCGCGCCGCCTTGACCTCCATGCCCTGACGCTGCAATTGCAGATGGCTGACCAGAATATGGATGGCGTCGCACACGCACAGGGTCATGATGATGACCGGCGAGGACACGTTGATCTGGTTGAGCGCAAAACCCAGCCAGCCCACCGAGCCGATGGTCGCCGGCAAGGTGGTCACGATGACCAGCACCACGGCGAAGGTCGCCAGCAAGGAACGCAGCAGCAAGGCCGAGACCACGATCATCACCGCGAACATGGCCGGCACCAGCGTCTCCATGTCGCGCACGGTGGAATCGTTGAAGGCCTGATCGATTGCCGGCACACCCATCAGGTGGACTTCGAAATCCGGATGCTCGGCGACGAACTCGTCCCTGAGAGCGCGCGCATCGGCCATGATCGAAGCGGTGGCTTCACCACGCTCCAGACTGCTGCCGGTGGGCATCTCCAGCCGCGCATTGACCACCGTGGCGCGACCGTCGGCTGCGATGACAGCATTGACCAGAGTGACTTCATTCAGTGCCACCGCCTTGCGCCGGGCGATCTCGGCCGCCGACAGCGCCTGCGGATTTTCGAACAGGGCGTAGACCGTGAGATCGTCGCCCTGCGCTTCGGTGTGCTGGAAGTTGGTGACCGAGTCCACACGGATAACGCGCTGGAAGGTCCACATGCGCTCGGTCAGATCGGCAATCGCCTGCAAGCGCTGCGGGGTGAACAGATCGCCCTCTTCCACCCCAATCAGAAACGAGATGCTGTCGCTCTTGGTGTAGGCATCTTCCATGGCCTCGTGGGCCACCAGATGAGGATCATCGTCGGTGAAGAAAACCTTGTAGTCGTTCTCGAAAACGAGACGCTGTGCGCCCAGCGCACAGACCACGACCAGAGCCAGCCCCAAGACAAACAGCGGATAGCGCAGCCGGACCAGCAGGTCCGCCCAGGTTTGAGCAGAAAACATGATTGGTGGGGGTGAGAAAAAGCCCAGTCTACCGCAAGATACATACCGGTTGGTATCTAACGCCACACGCACAAGGGCGGGAGGCTCAGGCAAGATAGGCGCCCGTTTTACCCCGCCGATGTCCCGCATGCCCGCGCGCCCCGCCTACCGCAATCCGCAAGCCGTTCTCCAGCAAGTTTTCGGCTACGAGCAATTCCGCGGCGAGCAGGCGGCCGTGATCGAGGCTGTCACCCAAGGCCACAGCGCCCTGGTCATCATGCCCACCGGCGGCGGTAAATCGCTGTGCTATCAGGTCCCGGCACTGCTGCTGCCCGGCGTCACCGTGGTGGTGTCGCCGCTGATCGCGCTGATGCAGGATCAGGTCAGCGCGCTGCGTGCCAACGGGGTCAGCGCGGCCTGCCTGAACTCCAGCCTCAGCCGGGAGGAGCAGCAGGACATCGAGCAAGCGGTGATGCAGGGCGACATTGATCTGCTGTACTGCGCGCCGGAACGCCTGTTGCAGGAGCGCACGCTGAACCTGCTGCAAAGCGCCAAGCCGGCGCTTTTTGCCATCGACGAAGCCCACTGCGTGTCGCAATGGGGGCACGATTTCCGCCCCGAGTACCGCGATCTTGCCCGCCTGACCGAGCTTTTCCCGTCGGTCCCGCGCCTGGCCCTGACGGCGACCGCCGACGAACCCACCCGAGAGGAAATTTGCGAACGCCTGGGCCTGGGCGACTCGCCACGCTTTATCGGTGGCTTCGATCGCCCCAACCTGCGCTATCGCATCGCCGAAAAACGCAGTGGCCGCGAACAGATCCTGCGCTTCATCCGGGAAGGCCACGAAGGCCAGGCCGGAATTGTCTACTGCCTGTCACGCCAGGGCGTGGATACGCTGGCCGCGTGGCTCAACACCCAGGGCGTGCGCGCGCTGCCCTACCATGCCGGCCTGTCGGCTGATTCACGCAGCTTCAATCAGCAGCGCTTCCTCAAGGAGGATGGCCTGGTCATGGTCGCAACGGTGGCCTTTGGCATGGGCATCGACAAACCGGATATCCGCTTTGTCGCCCACCTCGACATGCCCTCGTCGATCGAAGCCTACTATCAGGAAACCGGCCGCGCCGGTCGTGATGGTGCTCCGGCCGACACCTTGATGCTGTACGGCCTGCAAGACATGGTGCGGCGTCGGCAGATGCTCGAAGGTGGCGACACCCCCGCCGAACGTATGATGCTGGAACGCCGCAAGCTCGACGCCCTGCTCGGCCTGTGCGAAGTCACCACCTGCCGCCGCCAAACGCTGTTGCGCTACTTCGGCGAGGAGCAAAGCCAGCCCTGCGGCAACTGCGACACCTGCCTCGAGCCTCCGAAAACCTTCGATGCCACGGTGGCCGCTCAAAAAGCCCTGTCGGCGGTCTACCGCACCGGCCAGCGCTTTGGCGTGGCACACCTGATTGATGTGCTGCGCGGCGATGACAACGAAAAGGTCCGTCGCTTCGACCATCACGCGCTGAAAACCTTCGGTTGTGGCCAGGAATACAACAAAACCCAGTGGAGCGGCCTGTTTCGCCAACTGGTGGCAATGGGGCTGCTCGAGGTTGACCTGTCCGGCTATGGCGGCCTGCGCCTGGGCGGCGACGCCAAAGCCGTCCTCACCGGTCAGCGCAGCCTGCAATTGCGTGAACCCAGCGCCGGCGGGCGACGCAGTCGCGGCAAGGCCAGCGCCGCACAAACGCTGGTTTCGACCGAGGACCAGGATCTGTTCGAACGCTTACGCCTGTGGCGCAAGGACACCGCCGAGGAACAGGGCGTGCCGCCCTACGTGATTTTCCACGATGCCACCCTGGCCGCCATTGCCGCAGACCGCCCCGACAGCATCGAGGCGCTCCAGCATGTGCAAGGCATCGGGGCGAAAAAGCTTGATGCTTACGGTTACGAGATTCTCAGCCTGATCCAGGCCGATGTGAACTGAGTCACTCGCTCGCACGCAAACGCGCAGCGCCTTTGACCACAGCCACAATCAGTCCACCGGACACAATGCCGACCACGGCATTGAACAGCATGCCGGACAAAACCTTGAGCACCACGCCCACGCCGGGCACCAGCTCGGCGGCGTGCGCGGCGCCTTCAGCCCAGTGGTGCAGCACCTGCACGCCATGCACCAGGATGCCGCCGCCGACCAGAAACATCGCCGCAGTGCCTACGATGGTCAACGCCTTCATCAGGCGCGGCGCCAACCACAACAGCCCACGCCCCATGCCCTGCAAACCGGCACGGCCCTGTTGCTCGACCCAATGCAGGCCCACGTCATCGATCTTGACGATGCTTGCGACCAGGCCATAAACCCCCACCGTAATGAGCACGGCAATCACGCTGAGCACCGCAACCTGCATGGCAAAATCCGCCTGCGCCACGGTGCCCAGGCTGATCACCACGATCTCTGCCGAAAGTATGAAATCGGTGCGAATCGCGCCCCGGATCTTCTTGCGTTCGAAGGCACGCATGTCCACCGCCGGATCAGCCACCGCTTTTTTCAGGGCGGCATGGGCCTTGGCCTGGTCATCGGCTGAATGCAGCAGCTTGTGGGCGACTTTTTCGAAGCCTTCAAAGCACAGAAAGGCCCCTCCCAGCATCAGCAATGGCGTGATGAGCCAGGGCAGAAAAGCGCTGATCGCCAGTGCCGCAGGCACTAAGATCAGCTTGTTCACGAACGAGCCCTTGGCCACCGCCCAGACCACCGGCAGCTCACGTTCGGCCCGCACGCCGGTCACTTGCTGAGCATTCAGGGCCAGATCATCGCCGAGCACCCCGGCAGTCTGCTTGGCCGCGGTCTTGGTCATCAGCGCCACGTCATCAAGCACCGTTGCGATGTCGTCAAGCAGGGTCAACAGGCTGGCACCGGCCATAGGTTTTTGCTCGGATGAAGGGGCGCCCATTATGGCCAAAGCGCGCGCTTGCGCCTATGACGCCTGTGCTACATTGCCCGCACCCTCCCCGCACCGCCCAAACGCACTGCCGCCAGGACCACAGCATGCCCGACAGCGAAAGCATCACTGTGCTGCTTCAGCAATGGGGCGGCGGGGATTCTCAGGCGCGCGACAGGCTGATGCCTCTGGTCTACGACGAGCTGCAACGCCTGGCCCGGCGCGCCTGGTCGGGCGAGAACGCCGGTCATACCCTGCAACCCACCGCGCTGGTCCATGAAGCCTTTGCCCGGCTGGTCGATGCGCAGGTCGACTGGCAGGACCGGGCGCATTTCTACGCCCTGTGTGCACGCATGATGCGGCGCCTGCTGATCAACCACGCCGAGTCACGCAATGCGGCCAAGCGCGGCAGCGGTATCGCACCACTGACCTGGGACGACGACCTGGCCGCCCAGGACGCCTCGTTCGATGATGTGCTGTCGATTGATCAGGCCCTGACCCAGCTGGCCACGTTCGATCCACGCAAGGCCGAGCTGATTGAGCTGCAATACTTCGCCGGCCTGAGCTTTCGCGAGATGAGCGATGTCACCGGCCTGTCGTCCAGCACCCTGGACCGCGAACTCAGGCTTGCCCGGGCCTGGCTCAAGACCGCACTAAGCGCCTCTGCCTGATGGGCATACTGCGCCGCCTTTCCGGCTACTAGACATATGACACCGGAATTCTGGAAACGCGTCGAAGAGGCCTTCGAGCAGGCCACCACACTGGACCCCGCAGCCCAGCAGCGCTGGTTGCAGAGCATGCAACAACAGGATGCGGCCCTGGCCAGTCAGGTCGCCCAGTTGCTGGCCGCCGACGATCAGGACGATGCACGCCTGAACGCCCCGATCGAAGCCTCGTTGCAGGCCATGGCCAGCAGCGTGGATGACCCCTGGATCGGCCGTCAGCTCGGCCACTACCGAATCATTTCGCGCATCGCCACCGGCGGCATGGGCGCGGTGTTTCGGGCCGAACGCACCGATGCACAGTTCGAGCAGGACGTGGCCATCAAGCTGATGGGCTCGCACCTGGCCGATGCCGATGCGCTGGGCCGCTTTCGCACCGAGCGGCAGATTCTGGCGCACATGCAGCACCCCTACATCGCCAGCTTGCTGGATGGTGGCGCGCTCAGCGACAACACCCCTTATCTGGTCATGGAATATGTGACCGGCGCGCCGTTGACGCAGCATTGTCAGACCCAGCAGCTCAGCGTGGATGCGCGCCTGCAGTTGTTCCTCAAGGTCTGCGAGGCGGTCGCCTACGCCCACCGCAACCTGGTGGTACATCGCGATATCAAACCCGGCAACATCCTGGTCGACGACCACGGCAACCCCAGGCTGCTCGACTTCGGCATTGCCAAATTGATGGCCGACAGCCCGGACACCGCAACCGTCACGGTGCAGCGCATGACGCCGGACTACGCCAGCCCGGAGCAGATCACCGGCCAGCCCGTGACCACGGTCAGCGATGTCTACGCCCTGGGCGTTTTGCTGTATGAAATGCTCAGCGGCCAGCGACCCTACCAGCTGCAGGGCCTGCGCCCGGCCGAGATGGAGCAGCTGGTCTGCGACACCACACCGACACGCCCGAGCGAGCATGCCACTGCCCAGCTGCGCGGCCTGTCGCGTGATTTGGATGCGGTGGTGCTCAAAGCCATGCATCGCGACCCGGAGCACCGCTACACCAGCGTACAAGCGCTGGCTGAAGATATTCAGCGTCATCTCGAGGGCCGCCCTGTGCAGGCCCGCGGGCAACAATGGCGCTACCTGGCGAGCAAATTCATGCGCCGCCACGCGCTGGCAGTCGCGGCCAGCAGCATCACCCTGTTGCTCGGTGTCGCCGCGCTGGTCTATCACAATCACAGCGTCACCAGCGAACGTGATCAGGCCCGTTTTGAAGCGGCCAGAGCAAAGGCTGTAACCGGTTTTCTGATTGACATCTTCAAGCAATCCAACCCGGATGAAACCGACGGCGCCAACGTTACCGCGCGGGAGATCCTCGACATCGGGGCGGAGCGCCTGGAGCAAGGCCTGTTTGCCCAGCCACGCATCCGCGGCGAACTCAATCACAGCATCGGTACGGTTTACAGCCACTTGGGCCAGTACCCGCAGGCCGGCCAACAGTTCACGGCGATGATTGCCCTGGCCGAGCAGCTCGGTGATCCGCTGATGCAGGCCAGAGGGTTGACCGGCCTGGGCCGGGTTCTTTTCGAGCAGGGTGAATTGAGCAGGGCGCAGGCCAGCCATGAACAGGCCCTCAGCCTGCTCGCAGCCGACCCCGGCGACAACGCCGTACAGCGCGCCACGATGTTGAATGATCTGGCCGAATCACAGTTCGCGCAGGGCGACTACACCCACGCCGACAGCAACAATCGCAAAGCGCTGGCGATCCTCGAAGGCTTTCCGCAGCAGGGCATTGAGTCGCTGAGCAAAACACAGCACGATCTGGGCGTCAGCCTGCAGATCCAGGGTCACTTTGACGAGGCCGAGCAGTTGTTGCGCCAGGCGCTGGACAACGCGTTGCAAAGTGTCGGCGAACGCAACAGCAACACCCTGGCCTACATGCACGCCCTGGCCGCATTGCTGCACGAACGCGGCCACAACCCCGAAGCGGAAAAGATCTACCTGCGGGTGCTGGATCTGGAGCGCGACCTGCTGGGCGAGGACTACGTCGACGCCGACGCCACCATGACCAATCTGGGGCGCCTGTACTCCGACATGCAGCAGTTCGAACAAGCCGAGCATTTTCTGCGCGCCGCGGTGGCGCACGTGCATCGCGTACGCGGCCCGGATCACGCCTACACCGCCTACGACATGATCAACCTGGCCAATCTGCTGCACCAGCTGGAGCGCCCGCAGGAAGCCTATGATCTGGCCGCCCATGCGCTGGAAATCTACTCCCGTGCGGTGCCGGATGATCACCCCTACATCGCCTCGGCCAGCCTGACCTATGCCGGCACATTGATCGATCTGGGGCGGCCATCACTGGCCGAGCAGGCTGCACGGCGGGCGCTGGACATCTGCGCCAAGGCCCTGCCTGAAGGGCACTGGCTGGCGGCCAGCGCACGCAGCGTGCTGGGCGAAACCCTGTTCCTGCAAGACCAGCCCGAGGCCGCCGAGACGCTGCTGCGTGAGGCCTACCCCGTGCTGGCCGCAGCGCGCCCCGAAGACCGCGCAACCAGCAACGCGCTCAGTCGCCTGATTCGTTTTTACAGCGCACGTGGAAACGCCGAACAGCTTGCCTACTACCAGGCCCTGCGTGACGGTTGAGGGCCCGCCTGTTAGCCCGCAAGCGGGCGCGCCCGGGCCAGGCGCAGGGCGCTGTGCAAACAGATCGCGGTGAAGGCGGTCACACCCACCACCGCCACATAAAAAGAGGCGTAAGACAGCAGGTTGGGCCAGTCACCGATGGGCTGCAGGCCGCGCTCCGGCGCATAAACCGCCGCAGAGTAACCCAGCGCATTGCCCCACAAGGTGATGATCGCCGCGTAATAGACCCACTTGGCCTGACGCGCGGTGAATTTGAGGATCGGGCTGAGCAGCACCACGGTCATCACGTACATCGCATTCATGATCGGCCCGGTGTGGGTGTTGCGCAGCAGTTCCTTCTGATCCGGAACGGGGATTTCCATGCGCGGCATGGGCAGGATGTGAAACACATTGTCGGCCAGCGAAATCAGCCAGGCGAAACCGCCAAAAAAGCCCAGAAACATCATCACGAAACAGTGCACCAGCAATTTGCCGTTGACCTGATCGGTAAAACCACCTGATGCCTTGACCCACAATTGATTGTGCATGTTTGTCCTCGTGTTTTTGTTTGCCGCGCGATGCCGCGCCGCACTTTGCTTGGTATACAGGCTGTTCGGGCTAAGCCGCGCGCGCCACAAACGGCACCGGAATATTCGGGTCGCGGGTGTCCAGCAATGGCACCTGATCCTCGGGGCACTGGCTATAGCCCGCAATCCACTCCTCGACCCAGCGCAACTCCTTTTCATGCCGCGGATCATGCCCGGGCAGAGCCGCGCGCAGCAGATAAGGCACGACATAGCGAGCAAAGCCCCACAGACGACGTGCCAGACGCAGGCGCGAGCGCACATTGCGCCAGCGCCCGTCTTTCTTGAGGATGGCCTTGTAGCCGCGCATGGAGTACCAGGCCACCGCGCCGGAGCCATGAAAAACCCCGAGCACGCGGGCAAAGTAGGCCCCAAGGCTGCCGCCGAACACCGTCTGATAGACATCATGAGCCACGCATTTGTGCTCTGACTCTTCGACGAAGTGCCACAGAATGAACGACGCCACCCGCGTGTCCGAGCCACCAAACAGCTCGACCCGCTGATCAACCAGCCATTTGGTCACGCCCAGCGTCATGGCCTCAAAACCGGCGGTGTAAGCCATGCGCTTGCGCAGCGGCTGCCCTTTGAGCTTGTCGTAATGGCGCTTCAGATCCTGCTCGATAAGGGCCAGTTCCGGATACCCCTTGGCCTTGAGCAACTCGTTGAAACGGCGATGCGCCGTGAAGTGATACTGCTCCTGGGTGTTGAATGCACGCCCGGCATCCTTGACGTACCCCTCGTCCATGTCGGCCGTGGCCTCACGCACGGTCTTGATCAGAAAAGGTTCAAGAAACGGCATGGTGATGGAGGCCCCATTGACCATGGCGCAGAATTCGGGATCGTCGGCTTTCCAGATCGGGTTCAGATCATCCGGAAACTCGAAAGGGATTTTGCGCGGCTGAGGCATCGGCCCCTGGGATGGCTTATGCATGTCGTGTGGTCTCCTTCAGCGGACTGCTCATCACGGCGTCCGCATCGTATGGCTGTGCCATGCCGGCACGCAGGGTATGAATCACCAGCGGCGTCAAGGTCGCCACATCGCGCCCCATGCCGAACTGACCGGACACTTCCAGCGACACCAAACCGTGCGCGGCGATCCAGAACAGATGGCTGGCGCTCAGTGGATCGATATGCGCGGGCAACTGACCGGCGCGCTGGGCCTGGGCGATGACCTGGGTGCAGATATCCAGGGCATCGTGCTTGGCCCGGCGAAACTCGATCGAATGACGCGCCACATCGGTGTTGTCCAGGTTGAAAAACAGCAGCGCGTAACGCTGCGGGCGGGTCAGACCTGATTTGATGTAGGTCTGAGCCAGGCCCACCAGACGCTCGGCGGGGTCGTCGATGTCCTGTGTGGCCTTGCGCATCTCCGATTCGATCCAGCGATAGGCACGCGCCCGCAAGGCATTGACCAGTTCGTCCTTGTTGCGGAAGTAACGGTACGGCGCGGAGTAGCTCAGACCCAGATGGGTGGCCAATTTGCGAAAACTCAGGGCATCCAGGCCGCCGTCGCGCTCAAACACGGCCATGGCACTGTCGAGGATGTCCTCGCGACGCTGGCTGCGGGCATCATCCGATAAGGGTTTTCTGGCCAACGCAAACTCCTGAGCAAGTACGGCTAAATCATGATGGCGGAATAATGTTCACACTGTTAACTTAACACTGTCAACAGTTCTTTGATTCGGCACCGGTGACGCACACCGACGCGGCACGGCGGATCACGATGGGCAAAAAATCCTTCACTCCCTGCTTGTGCTTACAGGGACGCGTTTATGCGTCGCCAAAACACTATCCGTGGGAGGGAGTCACATGAAAATTCTCAGTCAGTCCGCCGCCATTGCCCTGTTTGGGGCCTCTTTGCTTGCCTGTGGAGGCGGCGGTGGGGGCGGCGGTGGCGATACGCCACAGCCCAGCAACAGCCCGGCGCCGACCGCTGCACCCGGCGGCGGCAACAGCGCCAACAACTCGGTGCAAGAGGTCCTGGATGACCTCGGCATCGACACCACCGCGAGCGCACGCGTCGACAACGATGGCGATGCCCTGCCCGACGATTTCGCGCCGATGGGCAGCGCCATGGCCATCAATAAATACCGCGAGGTCATGCTGTTCGGCGTGCCGCTGGAAGATGCCGGCGTGGTCGACAACAGCGCCACACAGAACCAGATGACGCTGACCAATCTGATACCGGGCAGCAACAACAGCTACAACTGGGAGGTGCTCCACGATGCAAGCGCGAACAGCACGACGTGGATGAACCTGCAGGCCAAACGCCGCGCCGTGGTGGCCGACATCGATAGCGACGGCCTGGATGAGACCGTGGTGGTGTATCAGGACGACGGCGATGTGGAGCTGGTCATCCAGCAGGATGCGGCGCAGAACTTCGCTTTGAGCAATCCTGTCGCAGTCGACAACGGCAGTTACAGCGCCCTGTTCATCGGCGCCGGGGATTTCGACGGTGACGGTGATGCGGATCTCGCCCTCGGGCTGATCAACGCCAATGGCGATGCACAGCTCAAAATGCTGCAGAACGAGGCCGGCGCATTCAGCTTCAACGGTCTGTCGCTGTCCTTGCCCAAGAGCACCTACAACATTGCCCACATGGTGATCGAAGCCGGCAATCTGGACTATGACCGGGCCGAGGAATTGGCTGTGCTGGTCAATGCCGGCAACCTCACCTCAACCAACAATGCGCTGTCCGGCGCGGAGCACCGCTACCTCATCGTGGATGATGCCGGCACCCAGTTCAGCACGCTTGAATCCGGCCAGATCGAATATGACAACGGCAACGGCACGCAGCGTGCCGTGTTCGGCAATCTGGCCCTTGGCGATGTGGACGGCGACAGCCTGGACGAAGTGGTGCTGGCCGGACTCAACCAGATCGGTGGGGTCAACAGCAACGCACCGGTGAGCAGCTTCCGGCACGCCATCCAGGTGCTCGACGATGCCAAGCAGAACTTCAGCCTGCTCGCCGCAGGCTCTGAGCCGGCCGTGTTGCAGGATGCCGAACTACCGCCCAATGGCGAGCACTACAACGAAGGCTCCGGGACCCAGCAGGCGATCAACTACGTTGCGCTGGTCACTGCCGATGTGGACGGTGATGGCGCGGCCGAATTCCTGGTCAATCAACGTCTGTTTCAGTCGCTGCGCAGCACGCCCGATACGCTGACCCTGTACGACGATGATGACGATGCCGAGAACGGCCCGTCGACCATTGCCTCGCTGTACTGGTATGCCTACGACCGCGAAGACAACTTCAACTTCAACTGGCGCTCGGTTGCCGTGGCTGCCGGTGACGTGACCCTGGATGGACGCGACAACATCGTGATGTACAGCCAGCGCGAAGCCGGCACGATCAACGAATACCAGGCCTTGATGGTGTGGGGGCATGATCAGGTCAACGGCTGGAGCCTGATCAAGGAAATCCGCACCGACAAACGCTTCAGCATCGGCGGATCACCCAACTATCACCCGCAGGTGCTGTTACCGGATAGCGAGTTGGACGATGGCACGGTGGCGATCAAGTACAGCGAGGGCAGCCACCAGCTGGTGTTCACCCAACCGCTGCTGATCGCCGCACTGGCCGGCGCGCCCTGCGCCGAAGATCTGGGCCAGAACCTCAGCGATTCCTGTCGCACCGCCTTCGGTCGCGCGGTCAGTTCCGGCACCACCAGCACCCAGAGCACCACGGTCACCGGCCGCCTGTTTGCCGGTTTTGGCGCCGGCGCACCGGTAACCAACAACTCGCTGGAAGTCACCGCCAGCATTTCCAAAACCATCAACCGCTGGACCAGCACGGCCTATTCGTTGCGCACCTCGCTGGTGTACGAAACCGGCCCCTTGGAAGATTCGGTGATCCTGACGGTGGTACCGATTGATGTTTACACCTACACGCTGCTCAGCCATCCCGACCCGACCCTGGTCGGCGAGGAGGTGCACATCAATCTGTCGCGCGATCCGATCACCGCTTTGGTAACGCTGGAGTACTACAACCAGATTGTCGATCAGGCCTCGCTGCGCATTGGCAGCGACGTGTTTGACCACAGCCGTGGCGACGTCACCAGCTACCCCAGCCGGGCCGACAAGAATGCCCTGCTCAACCGTTACACCGGCCTGCAATCGACCGAAGCCTCGGTCGGCCAGGGCGGTGGACAGACCACCGCCACCATCGAGGAGTTCAATTCAACCTCGACCGGTGTGGATTACCAGACTGCCTGGTCGCTCGATGTGCGCGCCACCGGTGGCGCGGGCGCCTATGTCATCGGCGGTTTCTCGGTCGGCAGCGGCAGCGGTGATGCACTGGAAACAACCCATGGCAGTGAAACCATCTACCAGGGCGCTGTAGCCAACATTTCACAGGCAGCCTTTGACGCAGGAGATGACTACAACTGGGGCCTGTTCGCCTACATCTACGACGAACACAGCTCAGGACAAAGTTTCGAGGTCCTGAATTACTGGGTCGAGAACTGACACGGCGGGAGCGGTCGGCGCATGCCGGCCGCTTCCTTTGCCTCAGGCCACCTTGTTCAGATCCAGGAAACGCTCCAGATAATCCATCTGGTCGGTCATCACATGACGGCCCGACAGAATCAGCATTTCCGCAACATTCGGCGCATACGGCACCGCAAGCAACGGCATGCTGGCCGCCTCCGGCGTGCGGCAACCTTTTTTCTGATTGCACGCGCGACACGAGGAGACCACGTTCTCCCAGCAATGATGACCACGTTGCGCGCGCGGCTTGACGTGGTCCATGGTCATGCTGGATTCGGACAGATGGGTCCCGCAGTACAGGCACAAACCGCGATCGCGGGCATACAGCCGGCGTCGGGTCAGGGCGAACGTGCCACCGCTCTCCCAGATCCGCGAGCGATCGTTGACCGCAATGATCGAGGACATGTTGAACAGGGTCTGCTGCCCGGTCGCGCGATTGATACCGCCACGGATGACGATTTCCTGCTCACCCGCCTCCCACAGCACCTTGTCTTCCATGTAAAGACACACCGCGCGCTGCCAGTCGATCCAGGCGACGGGAAGTCCGCCTGCGCTGAGCTTGAGAAGTTTGGGAATCGCACCGGTCATGGTTTCGTGTCACGCCGTAGCAGTCAAACACGAACAGCATAATGGCTTGATTTTGTGACCGTTTCAATACGAGCGGCAGCTACCCTGCGGGACAGCGCAGGGTCAAAATGGAAAAGCGAGCCGGATTTAAGCGGCGCGCTCCTCCAGAATTGCCACCGCTGGCAGCGTTTTGCCTTCCATGAATTCCAGAAACGCACCGCCACCGGTTGAAATGTAGGACACCTGATCCTTGATGCCGTACTTGTCGATCGCCGCCAGGGTGTCTCCACCACCGGCGATGGAGAATGCGGCACTCTCGGCGATGGCTCGCGACAGCGATTCGGTCCCGCCGGCAAACTGCTCGATCTCGAACACGCCCAGCGGGCCATTCCACACGATGGTCCCGGCACCATCCAGGGTGGCGGCCAGAATTTCGCGGGTTCTTGGCCCCACATCGAGGATCATCTCGTCGTCCTCAACCTCATCCACAGGACGAATCTCCGGATGCGCTTCAGAGGAAAACTCGACCGCTGCAACCACGTCCACCGGCAGCGGGATTTCCGCACCGCGACTCTGCATCACGCGCATCACATGCTTGGCCGCGCCGATCAGATCGGGCTCGTACAGGGATTTGCCCACCTTGTGACCTGCGGCGGCAAGAAAGGTGTTGGCGATACCACCGCCCAGAATCAAGCGGTCGGCCACCTGGGCCAGGTTTTCCAGCAACTCCAGTTTGGTCGAAACCTTGGAGCCGCCCACGATAACGGCCAGCGGTCGCTTGGGGGCTTTCAGGGCCGCGCCCAGCGCTTCCAGTTCGGCCGCCAGCAAAGGTCCGGCACAGGCGACCGGCGCAAAACGCGCGACGCCGTGCGTCGAGGCCTGAGCACGGTGCGCGGTGCCGAAGGCATCCATGACGTAAATGTCACACAACGCCGCCAGATCACGCGAAAGCTGTTCGTCGTTGGCCTTCTCGCCTTTCTCGAAACGCACGTTTTCGAGCATGACCAGTTGCCCCGGCGCCACATCCACGCCCTGCCGCCAGTTCTTGATCAACGGCACCTCCTGACCAAGCAGGGTGGACAGATGCGCGGCCACCGGCGCCAGCGAATGTTCTTCGCTGACCACGCCCTCCTTGGGGCGACCGAGGTGCGAGGCGACCATCACCGCAGCGCCCGCATCCAGGGCCTTCTTCAGGGTCGGCAGGGACGCGCGAATCCGCGCATCGGAGCTGACCTTGCCGTTGGCAATGGGTACGTTGAGGTCCTGACGAATCAGCACGCGCTTGGCAGCGAGATCCTGATCATTCATGCGCAGTATGGGCATGGTGTTCACGTTTTTCGGTTGGCCTGCTCGGCTTGCAGGACTTTGATCATGCTGGCGAGTTTCTCGAACAGATGCGGAATGCGCTGGTCGATATCGGCATTGGGCGGGGCAAACTCCAGCCGGTAGGCAATGGCCAACTGGGTTTCAACCTGAGCCAGTGCGCCACGCGCCGCATCCACGTAGGTCACCAGACCACCGCGCGTCATCCGCGCGGAGCCTTCAGCCAGCAGCGAAGGCACCGATGTCACCGTGCGCCGCAGATCCGCCGCCAGCCCGTTACGCTCGGTCGGCGGAAACTGATCGGTCAGACGGTAAACCGCCGTCACCAACTCCATCGCTTCCTTCCAGGCCGCGAAGTCGTGGTGACGACGTTTGTCGGTCATCGGATGCGGGTCTTAACCCGCAACGACGCGGGCCATCTCCAGGCACTTGTTGGAGTAACCCCATTCGTTGTCGTACCAGCTCACCACCTTGACGAAGGTTTCGTCGAGCTGGATGCCGGCATCCGCGTCAAACACCGAGGTGCAGACTTCGCCGCGGAAATCGGTCGCCACGACTTTGTCTTCGGTGTAGCCAAGCACACCGGCCAGAGCGCCTTCGCTCTGTGCTTTCATTTCGGCGCAGATCTCTTCGTAGCTGGCATTGCTGCTCAGCTCCACGGTCAGATCAACCACCGAAACGTCGGAGGTCGGCACGCGGAAGGACATGCCGGTGAGCTTCTTGTTCAGCTCCGGAATCACGACACCCACGGCCTTGGCGGCGCCGGTGGACGAAGGAATGATGTTTTCCAGAATGCCGCGACCGCCGCGCCAGTCCTTCTGGCTCGGGCCGTCGACCGTTTTCTGGGTAGCCGTGGCAGCATGCACGGTGGTCATCAGACCACGCTTGATGCCCCACTTGTCATGCAGCACCTTGGCCACCGGGGCCAGACAGTTGGTGGTGCAGGACGCATTGGAGATGATCGCTTCGCCCTTGTAGGTGTCGTGATTGACGCCGTAGACAAACATCGGCGTGCCGTCCTTGGACGGTGCCGACATGATGACCTTCTTGGCGCCGGCCTGTAGGTGCTTGCCTGCCGAGTCGGCATCCAGGAACAGACCGGTGGATTCGATCACCACCTCGGCGCCGATCTCATCCCACTTCAGCGCCGCCGGGTCACGCTCGGCCGTCAGACGGATGGTCTTGCCGTTGACGACCAGATGACCGCCTTCAACCGACACGTCGCCCTTGAAGCGGCCATGCACCGAGTCGTAGCTCAGCATGTAAGCCAGGTAGTCCGGCTCCAACAGATCGTTGATACCGACGATCTCAATGTCGCCAAAGTTCTGCACCGCCGCGCGGAGCACATTGCGGCCGATGCGGCCGAAACCGTTAATCCCGACTTTTACTGTCATCTCTTCAATCCTTCGTATCGCGTATCGCCCGGCCTCAGCCGAGCAGGGATTCCATGCGGCTCACGACGTTGTCCACCGTGAAACCGAAATGCTTGAACAGTTCACCCGCCGGGGCGGATTCGCCGTAGGTGGTCATGCCGACCACGTCGCCGTGATCACCGACCAGACGCCACCAGCTGTCCGGTACACCGGCCTCAATGGCCAGACGGGCTTTGACCGAAGGCGGAATAACGCTGTCGCGCCAGGCTTTGTCCTGGGCCATGAAACGATCCAGGCAGGGCACGGAAACCACCCGCACCGGCATGCCTTTTTCACCCAGCTGAGCCGCCGCTTTGACCGCCAGTTCCACTTCGGAGCCGGACGCCATAATCACGGCCTGCGGCGTCTCGCCGCCGTCAACCAGGGCATAACCACCGCGCTCGATGGCCGCCAGCTGGTCCGCCGTACGTTCGTTGGCCGGCACGTTCTGACGGGTCAGGGCCAGCGCGGCCGGGCCATTGCGACGTGCAATGGAATGCTGCCAGGCGGCAAAGGTTTCCACCGCATCACAGGGCCGCCAGGTTTCCAGATTGGGAATCAGGCGCAGGCTGGCCACATGCTCGATCGGCTGGTGGGTGGGGCCGTCCTCACCCAAACCAATCGAGTCGTGGGTGTAGACAAAGATACTGCCCTGATTCATCAGCGCGGCCATGCGCACGGCGTTGCGCGCGTAGTCGGAGAAGGTCAGGAAGGTGCCGCCGTAGGGAATAAACCCGCCATGCAGGGCCAGACCATTCATGATGGCCGACATGCCGAATTCGCGCACGCCGTAGTAGATGTACTGCCCGGATACATCATCCGGGGTCACACCCTTGGCATCCTTGAACAGGGTCAGGTTGGAACCGGTCAGGTCAGCCGAACCGCCGAGCAACTCGGGCAGTTTGGGGCCAAGCACGTTCAGGGCCTGCAATGATGCCTTGCGGGTGGCAACGGTCTCGGCCGCATCCTGGATGCGCTGCAACTCGGCCTCGCAGGCGGCGCCAAAATCGTCCGGCAGTTCACCCGACATGCGACGACGGAATTCCGCAGCCAGTTCCGGATGAGCCTTGGCATAGCGATCGAACAGGCCCTGCCATTCCGATTGCGCCGCTGCACCGCGCTCGCGCGCATCCCAGCCGGTTTTGACGTCCGCCGGGATTTCAAACGGCGGATGCGGCCAGCCAATGTGCTGGCGAGTCGCCGCGATTTCGTCATCGCCCAGCGGTGCGCCGTGTGTCGACTCGGTGCCCTGCTTGTTGGGGCTGCCAAAGCCGATCAGCGTCTTGCACTGGATCAGGGTCGGGCGCTCGGCGTCTTCGCGAGCGCTCTGCAAGGCCAGCTTGACCTCTTCCGGGTTGTGCCCGTCGACATTGCGGATCACCTGCCAGCCATAGGCTTCGAAGCGACCACCGGTGTCGTCGGCAAACCAGCCCGGCACTTCACCGTCGATGGAAATGTTGTTGTCATCGTAAAGCACGATGAGCTTGCCCAGCCCCAGCGTGCCGGCCAGCGAGCAGGCCTCGTGGCTGATGCCTTCCATCAGGCAACCGTCACCGGTGAACACATAGGTGTAGTGGTCAACGATGTTGAGCGCGTCACGGTTGAACTCGGCCGCCATCAGGCGCTCACCCAGGGCCATGCCCACGGCATTGGCCAGGCCCTGCCCCAGCGGGCCGGTGGTGGTTTCCACGCCCGGAGTGATGCCGAATTCAGGATGGCCCGGGGTCTTGGAGTTCATCTGCCGGAAGTTTTTCAACTCCTCCATCGGCAGGTCATAGCCGCTCAGATGCAGCAAGGCATAGAGCAACATGGAACCGTGGCCATTGGAGACCACGAAGCGGTCGCGGTCAGGCCAACTGGGATCGCTCGGGTTGTGCTTGAGGTAGTCGTTCCACAACACCTCCGCCATGTCGGCCATACCCATCGGCATGCCGGGGTGTCCGGAGTTGGCTTTCTGCACCGCATCCATCGCCAATGCGCGAATTGCGTTGGCCAGAGTGGTTCTGGAAGTCATTGATTTCTCTGAGATTATGCCGCTGGCACGCGACAGAATGGGGGCGTATTGTCGCTGAAATCGGCGTTTTTCGGCAAGCTGACCGATGGGTTAGCTGCAGCCGCAGGCCCAAAGCGCAGGTCAAAGCGCGCTCAGGCAGGCACCACGCGCTCGATTCAATCCGACCCTTTCAACTTGTCGGCAAACACCTGCTTGAGCTTGTCGACCTTGGGCAACGCCACCGCCTGAATATAAGGCTGGCCAGGATTCAGCGCGGCGTAGTTCTGGTGGTAATCCTCAGCCGGGTGAAACTGCTTGAGCGGTTCCAGGGTGGTCACGATGGGGCTGGAAAACTTGCCCGCCGCATCCAGCTGGTCAATGTAGGCACGCACCACCTGACGTTGCTCATCGTTGGCAAAGAACACCGCCGAACGGTACTGAGTGCCGCGGTCATTGCCCTGCCGATTGAGCTGGGTCGGATCATGAGCCACCGCAAAGAACACCTTGAGCAACTGGCCCAGCGAAGTCCGGGTCGAGTCGTAACGAATGCGCACCACCTCGGCATGTCCGGTCAGCCCGGTGCACACACTGCGGTAGTCGGCCCGGCTGGGGTCCCCGCCGGCGTAGCCCGATTCAACCCGGATCACTCCCGCCACCTTGAGGTAGACCGCCTCAACGCACCAGAAGCAACCGCCGGCCAGCACGATCTCCTGCTCACCCTCAGGCACCTGATCAAGCAACGGGTCAGGAAACGCGTCGGCTGCGGTCAGCACATCTTTGGGAGGAAGTTCACACAACATGGTTTTGTACCGTTTGGCATGCAATGGCCATAATGCACAACCCATAACAAATGCCAAGGTTCTGAATGAAAACGCTGGTCGTCGGCGGCGCGGGCTACATCGGCTCGCACATGACGCGGCTTTTGCTCGATCAGGGGCACGAGGTGCGCGTGCTGGATGATCTGTCGACCGGTCATCGGGGCGCCATTCCAGCCGAATTACTGATCGAGGGCAGCCTGCTGGACCCCGCTGCGCTGGACCAGGCACTGGAAACCTCACAGGCCGACGTGGTCATCCATTTCGCCGCCAAGTCGATCATTCCGGAATCGCTGAGCAACCCGCAGCTGTACTACCAGACCAATCTGAGCGGCACCATGCAAGTGCTGGAGGCGATGCGCCGTCACCGTTGCAGCCGCCTGATCTTCTCTTCAACCGCGGCGGTTTACGGCACCCCCGAAGTCGTGCCGATTGACGAATCCGCGCCAACCCGGCCGATCTCGCCGTATGGGCGCACCAAGCTGTTCATGGAGCAGATGATCGCCGACTACGCGGCCGCCTATGGGCTGCGCACCACCAGCCTGCGTTATTTCAACGCCGCCGGGGCACATGCGTCTGGCCTGATCGGTGAGGCGCATGAGCCGGAAACCCACCTGATTCCGAATATTCTGCGCTCCATGGCGCAGGGCGATTTCACGCTGCAACTGTTCGGCACCGAGCACCCCACAGCGGACGGCACCTGCGTGCGCGACTACATCCATGTGCAGGATCTGGTCAGCGCCCATCTACGCGCGGCCGAGCATCTTGCCAACCTGCCAGCCGGCCACAGTGATGTGTTCAATCTCGGGCTGGGGCACGGCTACAGCGTGCTTGAAGTGCTGGAAGCCGCGCAGGCTGTGGTCGGGCGCGAAATCCCTCGCCAGATTCGCCCGGCGCGCGCCGGCGACCCGCCCACGCTGATCGCCAACCCGGGCCGCGCCAACCAGATTCTGGGCTGGCATTGCGTGCACAGCGACCTGGACACCATCCTGCGCAGCGCCTGGCGCTGGCATCAGGGGCCGGGCTTTACTTCCACTTGATGTTGCAGCCGACGCTGGGCTTCTGTTCGCCGCTGACCGCCTCACCAGCAATCAGCGCATCCAGCGCCGCACGGATATCACGCCCGCTGACCGGCTCGCCATTGCCCGGGCGTGAGTCATCCAGCTGGCCGCGGTACACACATTTCAGCTCGGCATCGAAGATGAAAAAATCCGGCGTGCATTCAGCGCCGTAGGCCCGCGCCACCTGCTGGCTCTGGTCGTATAAGTAGGGAAACTCGTAGCCCAGCTGGCGGCCGATCTCGGCCATGCGCTCGGGGCCATCATCCGGGTAACTTTCGGCATCGTTGGCACTGATCGCAACCACACCGACGCCCGGGCCAGCGTAGTCCTGACCAAGCCTCACCAACTCCGCCTCGATGTGTTTGACATAGGGGCAGTGGTTGCAAATGAACATCACCAGCGTGGCCACTTCACCGCGGACCGACTCAAGACTGACATCCTGGCCCGATAGCGTATCCGGCAAGGTGAAATCAGGCGCTTGCGTGCCCAGAGGCATCATGCGCGAAGGGGTCAAAACCATGGCTTACAAGTTTCGCTCGGAACAGGTGCACAGTCTCGCGCGCTGCCTGTCACAGGTCAAAGGCTGAGCCTGTGGAGCGCCCCGGCAACCAAAAACACTTGCATTCATGGCCCGAGCGGGACATGATTATCTCTCTATCCGGATAAACAGATATAAGCGCATGTCCCAAGATTATCTCTTCACCTCCGAATCGGTGTCCGAGGGTCATCCCGACAAGGTTGCCGACCAGATTTCCGACGCGGTCCTGGACGCCATCCTCGATCAGGACAAGCACGCACGCGTAGCCTGCGAAACGCTGGTCAAGACTGGCGTGGCGATTGTGGCCGGCGAGATCACCACCTCAGCCTGGGTGGATCTGGAAGATCTGGTGCGCAAAGTCATCACCGACATCGGCTACACCTCATCTGACGTCGGCTTTGATGGCGCCACCTGTGCGGTGATGAACCTGATCGGCAAGCAGAGTGTGGACATTGCCCAGGGCGTGGACCGCTCGCGACCGGAAGATCAGGGCGCTGGTGACCAAGGCCTGATGTTCGGCTACGCCTGCAACGAAACCGACGCGCTGATGCCCGCACCGGTGCAGTTCGCCCATCGTCTGGTCGAACGCCAGAGCGAGGTGCGCAAATCCGGCGAACTGGCGTGGCTACGCCCCGACGCCAAATCTCAGGTCAGCCTGCGCTACCGCGACGGCAAGCCGGTTGGTATCGACGCGGTGGTGCTGTCGACCCAGCACAACCCGGACATCTCGCAATCGGATCTGCGCGAAGCGGTGATGGAGCTGATCATCAAGAAGGTGCTGCCGGCCGATCTGCTGAGCGGTGAAACCAAGTACCACATCAACCCGACTGGTCAGTTCATCATCGGCGGTCCGGTTGGCGACTGCGGCCTGACCGGGCGCAAGATCATCGTCGACACCTACGGTGGCATGGCCCGTCACGGTGGCGGTGCGTTCTCCGGCAAGGACCCCTCGAAAGTTGACCGCAGCGCCGCCTATGCCGGGCGCTATGTGGCCAAGAACATTGTCGCGGCGGGACTGGCCGACAAATGCGAGATTCAGGTCAGCTACGCCATCGGCGTGGCCGAGCCGACCTCCATCTCGGTGACCACTTTCGGCACCGGCAAGATTGCTGATGACCGCATCGAAACCCTGGTGCGCCAGCATTTCGACCTGCGTCCTTACGCCATCAGCCGCATGCTCGACCTGCTGCACCCGATGTACCAGGCCACCGCCGCCTACGGCCACTTTGGTCGCGAGCCGGTGGAAATGACTTACGGCAACGACACCTTCATCGCCTTCCCCTGGGAGCGCACCGACAAGGCTGACGCCCTGCGCGCAGACGCCGGGCTGTAAAGCCCTGTCGCGACTCGCCAAACCAACGTATACCAACGGAGCCAGATATGAGCACTCCTGCTGAACAACTGAAAAACGATTACGTCGTCGCCGACATGAGCCAGGCCGACTTCGGACGTAAAGAAATCGCCATCGCCGAAACCGAAATGCCGGGCCTGATGGCGGTGCGTAAAGAATTCGCCGCCAGCCAGCCGCTGAAGGGCGCACGCATCGCCGGCTCGCTGCACATGACCATCCAGACCGCGGTGCTGATCGAGAGCCTCAAGGCGCTGGGCGCCGACGTGCGCTGGGCCTCGTGCAACATCTTCTCGACCCAGGATCACGCCGCTGCGGCCATCGCAGCCACCGGCACGCCGGTGTTTGCCTACAAGGGCGAGTCGCTGAGCGATTACTGGGAATACACCCACCGCATCATGCAGTGGGACGACGGCGGCGCGCCGAACATGATCCTGGATGACGGTGGCGACGCGACCCTGCTGCTGATCCTCGGCGCCAAAGCGGAAAAAGACGCCAGCGTGCTCAACAATCCGGAGAGCGAAGAAGAAGAAGCGCTGTTCGCTTCGATCAAGCAGCGTCTAAGCGACAACCCGGGCTTCTACTCGCGCACCCTGGCCAGCATTCAGGGCGTGACCGAAGAAACCACCACGGGTGTGGCCCGCCTGTACCAGATGCGCAATGACGGCGAGCTGCCGTTCCCGGCCATCAACGTCAACGATTCTGTCACCAAGTCCAAGTTCGACAACCTCTACGGCTGCCGTGAATCCCTGGTCGACGGCATCAAGCGTGCCACCGATGTGATGATTGCCGGCAAGATCGCCGTGGTCGCCGGCTATGGCGACGTCGGCAAGGGCTGCGCCCAGTCGTTGCGTGGCCTTGGCGCCACCGTGTGGGTGACCGAAATCGACCCGATCTGCGCCCTGCAAGCCGCCATGGAAGGCTTCCGCGTGGTGACCATGGATGATGCCGCCAGCCAGGCCGACATCTTCGTCACCGCCACCGGCAACTTCCACGTGATCACCCACGATCACATGAAAGCGATGAAGGATCAGGCCATCGTCTGCAACATCGGCCACTTCGACAACGAGATCGATTGCGCCAGCCTCAACCAGTACGAGTGGGAGAACATCAAGCCGCAGGTTGATCATGTGATCTTCCCCGATGGCAAACGCATCATCCTGCTCGCCGAAGGTCGGCTGGTGAACCTGGGCTGCGCCACCGGCCACCCCAGCTTCGTGATGTCCAACTCCTTCACCAATCAGGTGCTGGCCCAGATCGAGCTGTTCACCAAGGGTGATCAGTACGACAAGAACGTCTATGTGCTGCCCAAGCACCTGGACGAGAAGGTCGCCGAACTGCACCTGCAAAAACTCGGTGCCAAGCTGACCAAGCTGAGCGACAAGCAGGCCGGCTACATCGGCGTACCGGTGGCTGGCCCGTACAAGCCGGATCACTACCGCTACTGATCCGCTGCCGTAACGAGCCGCGCTCTTGCATCACAAGGGCGCGGCTTGCTGGTGCGCAACGCATCCTTCCTACCTATATCGCCCCATGAAATACAGCTTCGAATTCTTCCCCCCGCGCACCGACAAAGGACGCGACAATCTGCGTCAGACCTGGCGCGAGCTGGCAGCCTTCGATCCGGAATATTTCTCGGTGACCTTTGGCGCAGGTGGCTCCACCCTGGAAGGCACGTTCGACACGGTCAAGGCGATCAGCGAGGACGGCCACAACGCCACCCCGCACATCAGCTGCATCTCGGCCACCCGTGAAGGGGTCAACACGCTGCTGCAGCGTTACCGCGACATCGGCGTAAAGCGCCTGGTCGTACTGCGCGGCGACATCCCCTCGGGCATGCACTCGCCGGGTGAATTCCGCTACGCCAACGAGCTGGTCAGTTTCATCCGTGCCGAGCACGGGGCGCATTTCCATATCTCGGTGGCGGGCTATCCGGAGGTTCACCCTCAGGCGCGCTCGGCTCAGGCCGATCTCGACAATTTCGTACGCAAGGTCGAAGCCGGCGCCGATGTGGCCATCACCCAATATTTTTTCAATGCCGACGGCTATTTCGACTTTGTCGAGCGTGCGCGTGCGGCCGGGGTCCGCATCCCCATCGTGCCAGGCATCATGCCGATCACCAATTACGCCCAGCTGGCGCGTTTTTCCGACGCCTGCGGCGCCGAAATCCCGCGCTGGTTGCGCCAGCAGCTTGCCGCCCTGGATGGCGGCGACAACACGGACGCGCTGATCGAACTGGGTCACGCCGTCACCACCCGCCTGTGCCAGCAGCTGCGCTCGGGCGGTGTGGATGAGCTGCACTTTTACAGCTTGAACAAGGCCGAACCGACCGTCCGGATTCTGAACGCGCTAGGCTAAGCGCAACAGACCAGGTACGCGTGTAGCCCTTTGGAAAACTATCAGAGGCCTGGACGGCCGATGACAAGCGATACATGGAGTACTTGAGCACGTTTTGCAAACGGCTACACGCCCCGCCCACCGCTTCCGTTTATCATGCCGGCTTCCTAACACGCTGACTTCGCCATGAGCCCGCAGGCCTTCATTCTGCTCTACGGCCTTCCCTTCCTGGCCCTGTTTTTCGCCCGGGATCGCCTGCACAACGTCAACGGCCCCAGCTGGCTGACCCGCGACGGCACCCTGATCCTTGCCTGGCTCGGCCTGGGCCTGCTGATCCGTCTGCCGCTGCTGTGGGATGGCGGCTTTCACTACGACATCGGCACCTACAAAGCCTGGGCGCTCAAGCTCAGCGACCCGGCCGCGCCGCTGAAAATCTACGAAGACGGCTACTTCGCCGATTATCCGCCGCTGTACATGTACGTGCTGGGCGCGATCGGCGCGCTTGTTCGCTTTTTCGGACTGGAAAGCAGCGGGCATTTCGTTGCCCTGATCAAAACCCCCGCACTGCTGGCCGATACCGCTGTAGCCCTGCTGCTGCTGCGCGCCACCCGCGGAATTCCCGGCGAGGACCGGGCGCGTATTGCACCGCTGTTTCTGGCCAGCCTGTACTGGCTCAATCCGGCGATCATTTTCGATTCGGCGCTGTGGGGGCAGACTGAACCCATACTGGCCTTGCTGCTGATCGCCAGCTGGATGCACTGGCGAGTCCAGCGTCTGTGGGCCGCCAGCCTGCTGATCGGCCTGGCCGTGGCCTTCAAGCCACAGGCGCTGTTCTTTGCTTATGTCTTTGGCATCAGCGTGCTGGTTTCGCAACCGCTACGCAGCACGCTCACGCAAGCCGCACTTGGCCTGATCAGCTTTGCCGTTGTGGTGGCCCCGTTCGCACTCAACCAGGAACCGGACTGGATTCTCAAGCTGTACTTCAGCACGGCGGAAACCTACGACTACCTGACCGTCAACGCCTACAACCTGTGGGCTTTGCTGGGCTGGAACTGGGCCCGCGACCCCGGCAGCTTCCTGGGCCTGGCCGCGCAGACCTGGGCCATGCTGATTGCCGGCGGCCTGATGACTGCCATCGGCGTGCGCACCGGACTGGCCGGCCGCCAGAGTCTCAGCATCAGCCAGCGCGGCGAGCTATACGGCTGGGCCTGGGCGATGACCGCCATCGCCTTCTTCATGTTTGCGCCGCGCATGCATGAACGCTACATCCTCAACATCATCCCGATGCTGGCACTGGTGGTGTCGCGGCGCGAAGCACAGTGGATGGTGCTGCTGTGGAGCATCGGTGTGCTCGCCAACATGGGCTTTGTCTACCACCACTACGTCACCCTGGACAGCATCGCACCCAAAGATGCCGGCCTGCTGCGCTTCATCTCCGCCTACAACCTGGTCATTACGGTCTTCTCCCTGATGGCCTGGCGTGCGCCGCAGCAACTTGAACGCCTGGGCAACTGGCTGCGCACGCTGTACCGCACCACGCCGCCTGTGGCGCAACAACCCCTGCAACGCGAGGCTTTCAGGCCAGCCCACCTCATGCCTTATGCCGTATTGGGCAGCGCCGCCTTGCTGGTCGGCAGCTTCGCACTGGGCAACAAGAATTATCCGGTGTCCGGCAGTCTTTTCGAGCAGGCTGAAAAGATCACCCTGCGATTTGAAACGCCGGTTAGCCCCAAACGCCTGATGGTGTTCATCGGCGAGGGGCAGGGTAAAGCCGTGCTGGAGCAAAAGTTCCGTGACGACTGGATCAAGATCAGCGCGGAAGAGGAACTGAAAACCTTTTACGACCTGTACGAGCTGAAGTTGAAAAATGCGCCACCTGCACGCGTGTTTCGTTTCAATATCACCCGGGTCTCGCGGCCGCTGCGGATCAATGAGATTGCCTTGCTGGATGCGGACAACCAGCCGCTGGTGCCTCAGGCCGTGCAGGCCAACCAACGCATGGCGTTGATTGACGAACCCGCCACATGGATACCCGATCAAGGCTATCTGAACAGCACCGAGTTCGATGAGATTTACCATGCGCGCACGGCCTACGAATACCTGCACCGCCTGGATATCTACGAAACCACCCACCCGCCACTGGGCAAGTGGCTGATTTCCTGGGGTATCGATCATTTCGGCATGACCCCGTGGGGCATGCGCATGGCCGGCGTCATCGCCACCTCACTGACCGTGCTGGCCCTGATCTGGGGCGCCTGGCTGCTGACCGGCTCAAGCCGCGCCATGTGGATCACCGGACTGCTGGGCCTGTTCGAGTTTTCACGCTTTTCGCTGGGCCGTTACGCCACCATTGATGACTTTCTGATTCTGTTTCTGCTGCTTGCTGCGCTGTGTCTGTGGCGCGCATTCTGTCAGCCGCAACGGCACTGGCTGGACGGCTGGAAACTGAGCCCATCGCTGTTGTTCGCCGGTCTGTTTCTGGGCGCAGCGATCGCAACCAAATGGAGTGCGCTGTATTTCGGCTTCGGCGTCTTCGTCTTTTTCGCGATCAGCCTGCTGGCCACGCTGAGACAGGCTTACCCATGGCAGCGCGGCGCACGCATGACCATGGCCGCCGGCCTGGCTTTGGGCCTTGTACCGCTGGCGGTCTATTACACCAGCTACATCCCGTTTCTGCGTTGTCTGTCGCAGGCACCGGACTGGCTTTCACTGGAGGGGGCCCGCCAGGTTTGGAAGTCGCAGGTCGACATGTACGACTACCATGCCAAGCTGAAAAGCACCCATGCCTTCCAGTCGGCATTCTTCACCTGGCCATTGATTCTCAAACCTTTGTGGCTGTATGTCAGCGATGCCCAGGCGCCGCTGCGCAGCTCCATCACCCTGATGGGCAACCCGCTGGTGTGGTGGGGCGGATTGGCAGGCGTAATTGCCCTGTTCGGGCGCCACCTGCAGTGGCCAATCCGCGACCGCATCTGGCTGCTCGGCAGCATCACCGCGCTGTACCTGCCATGGGCCGGCATCGCACGCGCCAGCTTTATCTACCACTACTATCCGGTGGTGCCCTTTCTGATCCTGCTGCTTGGCGTGACGCTGGCGCGTTATCCCGCCGATGCGCGCTGGGGACGTTACCTGCCCTGGGCCAGCGTGGCTCTGGCCGGCACACTGTTCGTGGTGTTCTTCCCGGCCATATCCGGATTGCACTGGCCGGCCTGGTACTTCAAATATCTGCACTGGTTGCCCGGCTGGTGGATGTTGTGAAGTAGCCATGCTCGGACAGTTCGTACGCTTTGCCGGCGTCGGTGGCATTGCCACCGCCTTGATGTACCTGCTGCTGATTGCGCTGGTTGAAGGGCTGAGTGCGCCGCCAGTCGCAGCCTCCGTGGCGGCGTACAGTCTGAGCGCCGTATTCAACTACGCGGCCAACTACCGCTACACCTTTGACAGTCGGGTGCCACACCGCCGTGCTCTGCCGCGCTTCATGCTCATCGCCATGGCTGGCTTGGCCCTGAACACGCTGATCATGTACTTAATGACCGCCATAGCCACCGCCCACTACCTGCTGGCCCAGATCGTGGCCACCGGCGTGGTGCTAGTGTGGAATTTTGTCGCCAATCGCCGCTGGACCTATGCGGCGCACAAGGTTTGATCACCATGAAACAGCTCGCACTGGTTGTGCCCTGCTACAACGAAGCCGAAGTGCTGCGCGAAACGCACACGCGACTGCTCGAGATTGTCAGCCAATTGATCGAAGCTGGACGCATCAGCAGCGACAGCCTGATCTACTTCGTGGACGATGGCAGCGCCGACACCACCTGGTCGTTGATCGAAGAGCTGTCTGCAACGCATGCTCACACCGCCGGCATCAAACTGTCACGCAACTGCGGGCACCAGCGCGCCCTGCTGGCCGGATTGCTGCATGTCGAAGGTGACGCCGTGATCACCGTGGACGCTGATCTGCAGGACGACCTGGCCGTGATCCCGGAGATGCTGGACGCTTTTTCCAATGGCAAGGACGTGGTCTATGGGGTGCGCAAAGGTCGCGAGAGCGACACCGCCTTCAAGCGCAACACCGCATTGGCGTTCTACCGCTTCATGCACCTGATGGGCGCCGAAGTGGTTGATAACCACGCCGACTACCGCCTGCTCAGTCGCCGCGCTATCGAGCATCTCAAGCAGTTTGGCGAAACCAATCTGTTTCTGCGCGGCATCATCCCGCTACTCGGTTTCCCCTCGGGCAAAGTCTTCTACGAACGCCACGAGCGCCATGCCGGGGTGTCCAAGTATCCGCTCAAGCGCATGCTCAGCTTCGCCCTGGACGGCATCACCTCGTTTTCCATGGTGCCGTTGCGCCTGATCGGCATCATGGGCATGGCGATTTTCTGTGTCACCTCAGCGATGAGCGCCTGGGTACTGGCCGTTGCATTGCTGGGCGATAGCGCCGTACCCGGCTGGGCATCCACAGTGTTACCCACGTACTTCCTCGGTGGCGTACAGATTCTGTGCCTCGGGATCATCGGTGAGTACCTCGGCAAGATGTATGCCGAAATCAAAGCGCGACCGCGTTTCATTATCGAACAAACCACCCGATAAAAACGCTGTATCTTCTTAATTTTAATACCTTCGCGTATACTTGCCGGTCTAAAAAAGAATTGTGGGAGCTGGGTCGCTTTAGGGGGCCCCGGATTCATGACTGCGTTGATCTTTTGCCTGGCCACAGCAATCGCCTTCGTGGTGTGCTTTTTGCTGGTCGCGACACAACACTGGCATGTGCACATCAGCGGCAAACGCGAGGATGGTGCCTGCCACGAACTACACCAGGGCGAAGTGCCGCGCCTTGGCGGTAGTGCACTGTTTGTTGCCGGCCTGATCTGCCTGACTCTGCAATCAAATTTCATCGACGATGCCTCGGCCAAGCTGCTGTGGTCTTTGTGGGCCTGCCTGTCGATGGTCGCCGCGGTTGGTATGTACGAAGATTTCCGGCGCAATTTGCCTCCTCTGGCACGCTACTTCGGCACCGCATTCGCCGCCCTGTTCTTCAGCGTGGCCAATGGCGGCGTCGGTATCTTCGAGATTGGGATCGCACCGTTCGACTGGCTGCTGAGCCACAGCGTGTTCGGCGTCTTGTTCTTCGTTTTCGCGGTCACCGGCATGACCCATGCGTTCAATCTGATTGATGGCCAAAACGGCCTGAGTGGTGGGGTTGCCGCGCTCAGCCATGCGTCACTGGCTTACGTGGCCATTCAGACCGATCAAGCGCCACTGGGACTGCTTGCCCTGACCATGGCTGGCGCCAATATCGGCTTTTTGCTGCTCAATTACCCGTTTGGCAAGATCTTCCTGGGTGATTGCGGGGCGTACTTCAATGGCGCTTCTCTCGGCGCTGTGGCCGCATTGGTCGTAGCCGGCAGCCCGGACGTATCACCTTGGTACGCACTGACGCTGCTCATTTACCCAACCTGGGAAACCGTGTTCTCGATGATTCGCCGGCGCCGCCGCAACGAATCTCTGTTCCATCCCGACGTGGAACATTTGCACCATCTGTTTTTTGCCCGGGATCGTCGGCAGCCGGGCGTGTTGCGGCATTCATCCGCTCCGCGCCTGCTGATACTGGCGGCACTACCGGCTGCACTGGCAACCTTCTGCTTCGGCCATACAGCTGTGTTGGTCTCCGGCAGCATGGCTTTCGTCGCGCTGTATCTGGTGCTCTACACGCACCTGCTCGAATGGCCGGAAAACGCACACACACCGGAACCGTCCTGATCCGCCGGCCCGATGCACGGGCGATCTGAAGGCAGCGGCAAAGTCAGCGCGGTGGTGGTCACATACAACCCACCACCCGGACTGAGCACGCGCTTGCAGGCCACTTTGCAGCAGGTTGACCGTATCGTGGTGTGCGACAACGGCTCCAACCAGCCGCTCAGCCTGGACGATCTGGCCGACTCGCTGCGCGCACGCATCCATGTCATTGCCCTGAAAACCAATCGCGGCATCGCCACTGCGCTCAATGCCGGCATCGCCCACGCCTACGCGCAAGGGACCAGACATGTGCTGTTGCTGGACCATGACAGCCATCCCGGCCACGGCATGGTGAAAGCTTTGCTCAGCAAACCGGACACGCCCGGTGATGCTGCCATCCGGGTGCCTGCCATACGCTACGGCCATCCGGAAATTCGCTGCCGCTGGCCGCAGGCCCGCAATCGCTGGCGCTTTCGCTTTGTCTACGCCGACCAGATGAGCACACCCCAGCCGGTCGACCTGGCCATCGGCTCCGGCATGCTGCTTGATGCATCGGTCTGGCAACGCCATGGCGGCTTTGACGAAGAGTTGTTCATCGATCTGGTTGACACCGACTACTGCCTCTACCTGCGCAGCCTCGGTTACACCGTGGTGGCCATGCCGCAGGCCGAACTCAAACACAGCCTGGGCGAGGTTGAACAGCGCAAGCTGCTCGGTGTGAAGACCTACCCCACACACCACAGCGCGTTTCGTCATTACTACATCAACCGCAACCGCATAGTACTGAGCCGACGCTATGGCGGGCGCTACCCGGCGTGGCTGGCCTACGAGTGGCTGGGTGCGGCCAAGCTGGCGATCAAGGCACTGTGTTTTGAACCACAACGTCTGCACAAACTGGCGCAGATGCTGCGCGGCACGCTGCATGGCCTGGCCCGCTCAGGCATGTGCGCGCGCAGGAGCGGCGCATGAGCTCACCGCCCAGCTGGACGGTTTCGGTGATCAGCCACGGCCATGGGGCTAGCCTGCTCGGCATCCTCGGCGACCTGCATCAGCGCCTCAGTGGCCGCGACTACCACATCGTGGTGACCCACAACCTACCCGAGCAGGACACCCTGAGCGCCGCACTCACGGCCGAACAACGCGCCCGCACCCGTTTTAGAACCAACGCGACACCCGCCGGCTTCGGCGCCAACCACAATGCCGCGCTGATCGGCGCGCAGGGCGACCATGTCCTCATGGTCGATCCGGATTTGCGCCTGCCGGTGCCTTTGTTCGATGCACTTGATGCCGCGCTGGCCGAGTCGAGCACAGCGATTGTCAGCCCACAGGCGCGCACTCCGGAAGGCCTGGCCGAAGACAACGGGCGGCCGCTGCTCACACCACTGCGCCTGCTGCGGCGCTATCTACTCGGCCGTGCACGCGACACACGTCGTCTCGCGCACGCACCATCGGCCGAGGTGGACTGGCTGGCTGGCCTTTTCCTGGCCATGCGGCGGGCCGATTTCGAGGCTCTCGGCGGCTTTGATACGCGCTACTACATGTACGCCGAAGATATCGATCTGTGCCTGCGCGCCCAGCTGCGCGGGGGACGCTGCCTGCTGCTCCAAAACAGCCACATCGTGCATCCGGCACGGCGCGCCACCCTGAGCAGCCGCCAACACCTGGTGTGGCATCTGCGCAGCCTGCTCAGGCTGTGGCGTTCGCCGGCCTACCACAACTACCGGCGCCAGCAGAAAACCCTATAGGCGCAGCACCACGCCGGCCGACAACGCCAGCTGATAGATGATCTGGATCAGATCCTTGGAGAACTGGAAGGTCTTGCGATCAACCTGAGGCAGCACCATGATTTCGTCGCCAGCCTGAACCTTGACGCGTCGCCCCCAGCCACCCTTGGCTTCGACCATTTCGCCGCTGGGCCGGATCACGAAGACCCGGTTGCGATCACCACGCTGGGTCAAGCCACCGGCCTGCTCCAGGTAGTACTCCACGCTTTTGTCTTCCTGCCAGACAAACGAGCTGGGGAAGAACACTTCACCCTGCACCGCCACGGTGTGGGTCAGGCGCGGAATCCGCAGCACATCCTGGTCCTGCAGATCGATCAGGTTCGGATCAAAACCCTGATGCAGCACCAGCCGCCCCTTGGGCTCGACCTCGCGGGCGCGCTCGATGAACTGCAATACCAGCTCGGCCTCGCGGGTGCGCAATTCAGCCTCCTCACGGGTGCCCGAGCGAGCGGTCAATACCGACTGCTCCAGCTTTTGCAGCATCTCCTCCAGAACCTGACGCTGACGCTCGGCAATACTCACCCGATACAGCTGCAGACCGTCCATATTGGAGCGCGGCGTGGCCTCGACCTTGCCGATCAGATCAGACAGGTTGGCCTCATAGGGTAAAACGTACTGACTCAGGCCCTGATACTCGCCCTCGACCTGGGCGATGATGGTGCCGATCTGGCGATCGGCAAAGACACTGACCTGATCACCCGAAACAATCCAGATCGACTCCAGATCGGCGCTCAGCGGCAGATAGTCGGATTCACGCACCGGGGTCTGATTGCGCACGACCTGAACATGGGTGGCGCGTTCATCCACACCAGCCAGATTCAGCAGCGCCGACAGGCGGATGCGCTCATCAAACTCGAACTGCGCCTCATGCTTGACCAGCCCGGACACCTCGGCCGTGGATTTGCGCGGCCCCACCACGATGGTGTCACCGTCGCGGAACTGCATCAGCGGCAGATCACCGTTGCGCAGGAAGTCGTACAAGTTGATGCGCGCCAAGGTGCGCGAGCCACGCCTGACGCGAATGTCGAGGAAGCTGCCGGTATCGGTGTCGATACCACCCGCACGATCGATGAAATGCAGCAGCGAATCCGATGCATAAGCGCCATACAGGCCTGGCTCGCGCACCTCACCACTGACAAACACTTTGACCGGCTCGGCGCTGACCAAAGCCGCGTACACCCCAACGTTTTCGCGGAACACATCCTTGATGCGTTGACGAAGAACCTCGTTCAGGTTGGCATTACGGGTGCTGCCGACCTTCACCGGGCCCACTTTGGGCACGAAGATATTGCCCTGCGAATCCACTTCCAGGCGCATGACCAGATCGAACGCGCCCCACAGCTTAAGGTCGATCAGATCGCCGGGGCTGACCACATAATCCGGGTTGAATGCGCGGAAAGACTCTTCGGCAAAGCGGCCCAGAAACAGATTGGAGCCGAACACGCTCTCATCCACCTCACGCTCAACCTGACGGTACTGAGCCGACGGAATCGGCGGCGCGGCCCCGGTAGTAGCGGTGTTGGGCGGAATGGTCGCACCGGTCACCGGAATCGGCGTGTTACCGACCAGCGGGGCCGGCGACGGGCTGGGTTGCGGTTGCTGCTGCTGGCCAAACGCGCTGGTGCTCTGCTGGGCTGCAGCCGGCAGAACCACGGCCATGATCGCGGCGGCCCTGAAAAAGTGCTTGAACATGCTCATTCCCGGTGATCCTGGATGGTCGCGACGATGAGTCCGCTGACGAAATACATGAGGTTCAGAAGAACGAAGACGGTAACGGTCCAGTAGCCGACCCGCGGCAACTCGGCAGAATCCGGCACATTGGCCCGATCCACCGGAATCACATACTTGGCCTTGCGCACCGCATCCAGACGGGTTGTTTCCAGACTGGTCAGTGCCGATTTGTACAGTTCACCGGCAATACGCAGATTGACCTCTGCATTCTGGTAATCAAGCATCAGCTTGCTGAACTCGTCGCGTCCCTCACCCACCATGCGGCGGCGCTCCTCAGCCACCTGCGCCTGCAAGGCATCGATACGCTGCTTGGTCGCCACAATGTCTGGCGCGCTCGGATTGAGATACCCGCTCAGCGCCTTGAGTTCGGTCTGCTGGCGGGTCAACTCAGCCTCCAGCCCGGCCAGAATCTGGGCCACGGCCGCGGTTTCCTGCTGCGGATTGAGCACATCGTTCTTGCGCTGAAGCGCGAGCATTTCAACCGTGGCCTGACGCAGCCGCGTAGCGGCTTTATCGACCTCGGCGGTGATGAAGGTCAACTGCTCCTCGGCCAGACTTTGATTGATCTTGTTAACGAACTGTTCGCCCTGACGGACCAGTTCAGACACCACTTTGTGAGCATATTCAGGGTCATGCGCGGTGAACTCGACCGTCATGATCTGCGACTCTTCGTCGACCAGCGTGTGCAGATGCTTGCGGTAGAACTCAAGAAAGTCCTCCTGCGAGGCTTCGGCGTCCATGCGGCTGAACAGGTCACGCTCATCGCTGGAGAAATGACCACGCAAATCCAGACTGGACTGCATTTGCTCCAGCAAGGTGCGCGAGCGCAGGAAGGCATCGACCACCAGCGTGTCCTGACGACTGGGGCCACCGCCGAGGTTAAGCAGGCTCAAAGCCATGTCACCACCGGACATGGATGGTGAGTCCTGCTCAATCAGGAAGGATGCCCGGCTGACATAGCCGTCGGAAGCGAGAAGCCCGAGGTACAACAGCGCCAGCGCCGTTGGCCCCAGAACCAGCGCAAGATAGCGCTTCATGCGCATGGCCGGACTGAAAAATCGTTCAATCATCGAGTGTTCTGATCCTTCTTGTAGGCCGCGATGGCCTCCCCGATATCATCAAAATAAAGCGGCCCTCGCGGGCTCATGTACAGACCCACTTCGCAATCGCGCTTTAACGCCGGGAGATTGTGACTGACCATGATGATACTGGCCTGCCCTTTCTTCTCGGCGAAGGTGGCCTTGGCCTTTTCGCGAAACTTCTCATCGCCCACTGCGGTCAGCTCGTCAATGAGGTAATAGTCGTACCGAAACGACATGCTGATCGAGAACGCCAGGCGTGCTTTCATCCCGGAGGAATAGGTTTCGACGGGGCGCTCGAAAAACTCGCCAAGCTCAGAAAACTCGCGAATGAACTCAACCCGTTCACGCGCGGCAGCGTTGTCATCGCCATTGATGCGGCAAATGAAGCGCGCATTGTCGCGCCCGGGTATTTTCTGAGCAAAGCCGCTGGACAGCCCCAGGGGCGGTGAAATCAACCCGTCCGAAGTCACCCGCCCGGTGTCAGGCAGCTCCATCCCGCCAAGCAGACGCATCAACGTGGACTTGCCCGCACCGTTGCGCCCGACGATCCCCACATGAGTGCGCGAAGGCAACTCGAAACTGATCCCCCGGAACACGGTATAGCGTGCAAAACCCTGGAGCGGATAAGACTTTGTGAGATTTTCGACCCGAATCATGGCACTCAGATCAATCGGTAGAGGTAACGCCGGTAGGCCGCCAGGCCGATGAACTGCAGCACCAGTATCGAACCCCACAGGTACTGCCAGCTGGCTGGGGATTCGTATTCCGGCAGCACCGCATCGCGAGTCAGATCAACCCCATGCAGCACCGGGTTCCAGACCAATACCTCACGAATTCCCGCCGGCATCATATCGATGGTGAAAAACACCCCGGAAATGAAAAACATCGGCCGGGTGATCATAGCGATGATCTTGCGTAAGTCTGGGTAAATGGTGCCGAACACTTCGAACACCAGACCGATGCTCACACCGAGCACATACAGCGAGAACAGGGCCCACAGCAAGTGCAGCGGGTCGTACAGCGGCAAATCATGGTCCAACCACCACCAGCCGGCCAAAAACACCACCACAACGCCCAGCATCATGATGCTGTCCATGGTCGCTTTCGCGATCATGATGTCTATGGGCTTGATCTGTCGGTAATTGAACAGCCCCTTGTGGCTGTTACACACCCCCTGCGCCGCCGCCACCGCGTTGGCATACAAGAAATAGGGCACCGCACCAAACACAAAAAAAACGATCGGGCTTTCGCCGTACAAGGCGTGGTGACCACCGCGAATCACGGCGTGAAGCCCTGTCAGTATGGCAACCGTCGCAGCCGGCTCGGCCAGAGCCCAGAAGTAGCCCAGCCGCGAACGCCCGAACTGGTTCATCATCTCGCGCAGCAGAAACGCGTGCATCGAGCCGACAAAAACCTGCCAGCTGGTTCGCCCCAGCGGCCGCTCCGGCAACGCCGGGATCAGAGTGTCATTGTCTTGGCTGGCATTCATGACATCGATGAAAACAAAGCAGGAAGCCGATACGGCGTCAGCAGGCTCGAGGCGCTGGGCTCACGCAGGGACAAATCGTCCAGCGTGCGGCTCAAATGTGCGCTGTAAAACGGATCATGCGCAATCGGCTGCGGCCAGCACTGCTGCATGTATCGGATCTCTTCGGCAAAACGCCGCTGTTTGGCCACACTGTCCTCGGCGCCACGACTCATGGATTCATGGTGAATCAACGTGGCGTCGGGGGTATACAGCACCATGCCACCGGCCTGCCCCAGTTTGAGGCAGAAATCCACGTCGTTGAAGGTCACACTCAGCGCTTGTTCGTTGAGTCCGTTCACGGCCCAGTATAACGCTCTGGTGGTCAGAAGGCAGGCGCCGGTGACCGCACTGACCTGACGCCGCTGATCATGCGGCCACAGCGCCCAGCGCGGGTCATCGGCGGCCAGCGTGCGACCGGGATGGCCGGCCACGCCGCCCAGCCCCAGAGCAACGCCCGCATGCTGAATGTGCCCGTTGGGATACAGCAAACGCGCGCCCACAGCCGCCACCTGCGGACGCGCCAGTTCGCCACGCAAGGCCTGCAGCCAGCCGGGCTGCCGCGTTTCGATGTCATCGTTGAGCAAAAGAATCTGCTCGCCACTGGCCTGCCGAACCGCCCAGTTGTTGATCGCCGAATAGTTGAAAGGATGGTCGTAGCGCAGGACCCGCAGCACATCGGGATGGGCGGCAGACAGTTCGCTGAGCACGCTCAGCGTGTGCGCATCACGACTGCCGTTGTCGACCACCACCAGCTCGCCCTGCGCGCCCAGTGCGGCCAGTTCCGCCAGCGCACCGCGCAAACACCTGGCCAGCACGTCGCCGCCGTCGCGGGTCGGCACAATGACGCTGATACTCGCCTCGCTGGCCAACGGCCGGGGTAACGACATGCCCGTCTGCGCCGGCTCGGCGCAGACCAGCGCGGCAGCCACATGCGCCAACACGCCTGTCTGAGCCGCCACCGTCAGCTCAGGCGCAGGCGCCGCGCCACGCCAGGCCGTTAGCGCCGGACTGTGGCCGCTGCCAGGTTGCCACGGGTCAAGACGCGGCGCCTGCGGGCCCGCATGGCGCTGGTCAGCCACCACACACAGCGAGGCTGCCTCACAGCGTTCAAAGCTGTGGGCCAAGGCTGCCGCAGCAGCGCGGCTCAGCTCACTGCCCGCGCGAACGGCAAACTGCATCTGCACATCCGCAAGCGCATGCATCTCCTCACGTCGGGCCGCATGCGGCAAGCCGGGACGCGTCAACGGACCACACAAGGCCACCCGCTGTGGCGGATGCGACTGCGCTCGCAGCGATGCCAGGGTGCGCTCGAGCATCTGCGCCGTGGTGCCTTCATCGGTGATGATCCAGGCCTGCGCACGCAGGCGCGGCGGGTCTTTGCGCAGGGTCTGCGCAATCACCGCATCCATGGCTTCGAGATAGCGCGCATGATCCTGCCCCAGTCCACGCCCTACGCGCGGCGGCCGACGCCGCCAGCGCAACAGCCACCAGCCCCAGCGCAAGCCAGCAAACACGCGCGGACAGTGCACCCGCAGCGGCACCAGCACACGCTCGATCAGCGCAGCCAAAAGCGGCTCCAACGGGTGGCGGGGAATCGATCAGACCTGCTCATCGAACAAGGATAAACGTAGAATTAGCGGCATGTTACGTCGTTCCCGCCTGCGTGCCGTGGTCCTGGCCATCCTGCAACTGTTGCCAGCGCGGCATCGCCCCGCGATGCAGCGATGGCTGCTGCGTACGCGCCAGCGCCTGGCCCCGATGACCCGCCATCAGATCAACCTGATCCGTGATTCCGGCTTATGGGACGAAAATTGGTTTTCCCGTCATCACCCGCAGCTGGCCACCGACGGCAATCCGTTGCGCACCTTCGTGCGTCAAGGCGCGGCGCAAGCCCTGCAGCCGCACCCGCTGTTCGACAGCCGCTGGTACCTGGACAACAACCCGGACGTGGCCGCCATCGGGGTCAACCCGCTGTTTCATTACCTGACCAGCGGACACCGCGAGGGGCGCCAGCCCAACCCGCTGTTCAGCGATCACTGGTATCGCGACCGCAACTCCGATATCGCCGCCTTCGAGGCCTCGGCGCTGCAGCACTATGCACGCTTTGGCGATGCCGAAGGACGCGACCCGCACCCGCTGCTCAAGACCACGTGGTACCGCGAGCAGCACCGGGATCTGAGCCCGCATGCCACGGTACTGGCGCACTATCTGGCCTTGGGCGAGCACAACGACCTCAAGCCCAACGCCTGGTTTGATCCGGCCCACTACCGCAAGCAGCTGAGCGGCTACGACGGCCCCAGCCTGTTGCAGCATTTTGTCGCCGTTGGCGCCGATGCCGGGCTCGACCCATGCGCCGAGTTCTCGCTCCACGAATACTGCGAGAATCACCCCGAAGTGGCCGACCGCGGCATCAATCCGCTGATCGATTTTCTCGACTCGGGACGTGCCCGCCAGCGCAGCGGTGCCGCCCAGCCATTGAGCGCCGAACAATGGTGGCAGCTGTTCGGACGCCTGACTACCCAGGAACAGCGTCGTCTGCGCGCCGTGCAGAACTCACCGGAACGCCCGCGTGTGGCGCTGGTGCACGCCGCCGGGCAAGCGCCGCAGGTGATCCGTTCACAGGCCGGCGAGTCGGCGCTGGATCTGCAGCTGTGCAGCTATGCGGAAGCCGCGAACTTGGCCGAGGTCGATGCATTGCTGTGGCTGGAACAGGCGGATTGCGTCTACGAGGACGCGCTCGCTCTAGGCCTGTGCTGGCTGCAGCGCGATCCGGCCGCCAGCGTGTACTTTGATGAGCGCATCAGCGCCGACGGCGAGCACGCCGAAACGCTGGATTTCAAACCCGACTGGAGCCCGGCCCGGGCGCGCAGCGGCGCCCTGCACATCGCCGCCCTGATGATGCAACCGCACAACCCACTGGCCCGGCAGTTGATCCAGCAGCAGCCCAGCACACTGCGCGACTGCCTTGAACAGGCCAAGCCGGCTCACCTCCCCTTCATTGGACTGCAGCGCAAGGCGAAGCCCCGCACAGCAGCCCCACGCACGCCGCGCACTCAGCAGCCGCAGGTCAGCATCATCATCCCGACCCGCGATCAGCTTGAGTACCTGCGCACCTGCATCGAAGGCATTCGCAGCCAGACGCAGTACCCGGCCTGGGACATCGTGCTGATCGACAACGGCAGCCAAGATCCTGAGGCTCTGGCCTATCTGGCCGAGCTGGGCGAAGACCGCCGCATCACGGTCAAACGCTGGGATCGACCGTTCAACTATTCCGAGCTTTGCAATGTGGGCGCGCGCCTGGCCCAGGGCGAGCTGCTGTGCATGCTCAACAACGACATCGAAATCAGCCAGTCGGACTGGCTGGACCGCCTGGTCGATGAGGCCTGTGAACCCGACTGCGGCGCCGTCGGGGCCATGTTGCTGTACCCCGATGGCCGCATCCAGAGCGCCGGTGTGCTGATGGGCCCCGGCGGCGTTGCCGCCAACCGCTTTGCCACCGTGGCGCCGCAGCGCGTCCCCGCCGAGGCGCTGGATCATGTGCATGAAGTCAGCGCCGTGGCCGGCGCCTGCCTGCTCACCCGCAAGGAGATCTACCTGCAGCTGGGCGGCCTCGACGAGCGCAATCTGCGTGTCGCGTTCAACGATGTGGACTACTGCCTGCGCCTGCGCGAGCACGGTCTGTATTGCCGCCTCGAACCACGCGTGCAGCTGATCCACCATGAGTCGGTGTCGCTCAAGGACCATTCACGCGGTCGCGGTGACGACTTTGCCCGCGAAGTGGCCTGGATGCAGTCGCGCTGGGCCGACGCCATCGCTCGCGACCCCTTTCACAATCTCAACCTCAGCCTCAGCAAATTCCGCCCGCTCACGCCCTATCCGGGCAACCGCCGCGCCGCGCTGTGGCCACTGCTGGGCATCGATACAGGCCTCGCCCCCAGCCCGGCCGGCTTGCACCCACCGCTGCGCTGGTATGTGGATGACAATCAGCAGCGCGTGGCCGAGGTGCGCCAAGCCCAGCGCGCGATCGAACTGGACGCGCCGGGCACCCAAGCCGGGCTGGCGGTGCTGATCCTGACCAAGGACCGGCCCGAGTACATCGTGCCGCTGACCCGCGCGCTGATCGCGGCGGAGCCGGCCTTTGCCGCCCGTGGCCTGACCCTGCGCATCATCATCGGCGACACCGGCAGCCAGGATCCGGCGGTGCTGGAGCTGTACCGCAGCCTGCCGGCGTGTTGCCACCTGGTCAGCGGCCTGGCCTATCAGTTCTCACGCTGCAACAACCAGTTGCTTGCACAGGCCCGGGATCTCGACACCGTGCTGTTCCTGAACAACGACATCGCCTTCGACGATGCGGCCGGTGCACTGCTGCAGCTGCGCAGCGCCGTGCATGCCGAGCCGGGCATCGGCATCGTTGGCGCCCTGTTGCAGTTCCCGGACGGCACGGTCCAGCACCAGGGCATCGCCGCCTTCGAACACGGCCCATTGCGCGGCTTTGTTCACCACCCCGGCGCACATGCCCCGACCACACTCGAACCGGGCGAGCAGCACACCTGCCTGGCCGTAACCGGCGCCCTGCTGATGGCGCGCAGTGATGCGCTACAGGTGACCGGCGGCTTTGACGAAAGCTACGCCGCCGAGTGCCAGGACGTGGATCTATGCCTGGCCGCAGCACGCGGCGGCTTTGCCAGCGCGGTCAAGCATGTTGGGCGCATCATTCATTTCGAAAATGGCACGCGCGAGATCGGCGAAGAAAACTGGGCCGACCGGCGCCGCCTGATGCGTCGCTGGCACAACTGGATCGAGGCCCACTGGCTATGATGCCGCACATTCTGTTCCTGACCGTACGCATGCAGCCCGGCTTCGGTGTTGCTGTGGTCATCGAGGAGATCAGTCGGCGTCTGATCGCGCGCGGCGTCCGTGTCAGCGTGGGCTGCCAGGAGATGAGCGGGGATTTCGGCACGCTACCGGTGCGCCGGGTGGCGGCAGACAGCGAGCAACTGAGTGCTTTGGTCGAGAAGCTCGGCGCAAGCCATGTCATCGCCCATGCCTCACCGTATTTCGAAGTCCTGCCAACGCTGCGTGGTGTCAGCACCTGGGCCTGGGAACATGGCGATCCGGACCCGGATTTCTTCAGTCGCTCACGCAACGAACGTCAGGCTCAGATCCAGCGCAAGAAAACCGCGGTCTACCCCAATCTCGACGGGGTCATCGCCATTTCCGATTTCATCCGCGACCAGATTGGCTGGCCGGCCGCCCAGGTCATACGCAATGGCTGGGAACATGTGCTCAAAAACGACACAACGGCCACCCAGGACATCACGCTTTCAGCTCAGGCGGGGCAACTCCAGGTGGGTTGCCTGATGCGCTTGGGGCGCGGGGAGGAACGCTACAAGGGCGGCGAGTTGTATCGCGCACTGGCCCGCACCTGCTCGCAAGCGCACTTCAGCCTGATGGGGCGCGGTGACGCCGAAGACGAAGCCCGCTACGCCGCCGCAGGCATCCAAGTCTTTCGCAATGCCAGCGATGCCGAGCGCGAGGCCTATCTGCGTGAAATCGACGTGTTTGTCTCGCCATCGCTGTGGGAGGGCTGCAACCTGCCGCTGCTGGAAGCGCAGGCTCAGGGTACCGCCAGCCTTGCCTTCGACACCGGCGCACATCCTGAATTTGGCGCCCTGGTATGCGGCAGCGTGGGCGAAATGAGCCGCCTGATCCAGCACTGGCAGGATCAGCGCGCTGCCCTTGAGGCCGAGTCACGGCGCATTCAGCACTGGGTCAGAAGCCGCCTGAGCTGGGACGATGCGGTGGATGCGCTGATGCACACCCTGCTCAGCCCATGAGTGCGCCTGTGCACGCCATCAATTGGTTAGAATGCGCGCGATGAACAGCGCTGTATCCTCGTCAGCCAAGACCCGCCGGACAGGCCTGCTGGTGCTGGGCATGCACCGTAGCGGGACCTCCGCCACCACACGCTGGCTGAATCTGCTGGGGGCCAGCCTGCCGGGCAATCTGATGGAGGCCCTGGCCGACAACAACGCCGAAGGTTTCTGGGAATCGCGCGATGTCTGCCTGCTCAACGATGAGCTGCTGCAGGCCTCAGGCTCATGCTGGGATGACTGGCGCAATCTCGACCAGCACCCACCTCCGAAAAGTGCGCTTGAAACATGGCGCAAACAAGCCGGCGCTCAGCTGCGCGAGGATTTTGAGCAGTCCTCGCTGTTCGTGCTCAAGGACCCTCGCATCTGCCGCCTGCTGCCCCAGTGGCAGCCGGTTTTCAAGCAATTCGACACCGACATCCGCTGCGTGCTGCCGTTGCGCCACCCGCTGGAAGTGGCCCGCTCGCTGACCCGGCGCGATGGTTTTCATCGTGACAAAGCCTGCCTGCTATGGCTGCGCCATGTGCTGGATGCCGAGTATCACAGCCGCGGTCTGCCCCGTGTGTGGCTGGATTACGCCGCGCTGCTGAGCAACTGGGAGCACGCGCTGGCGCAGCTCAACCAGACCCTCAATCTGGAGCTGGCACCGGCAGACGAGACCGTCCGCAAGCAGATCAGCGCTTTCCTCAACCCGGCCCATCAGCATCAGAAAGCCGACGACGCGGCGCTGGAGCAGGAACCGGGCCTTGATCCTGACATCAAGCGCACCTGGGCTGCGCTCAAACGTCTGATCGAGCGGCCAGACGATGAGCAGGCGCAGCGCGCGCTGGACGATATCCGTGCTGCGCTCAATGCTGCCGATGTTCGCTACGGCCACGCTTTTGGCGACGAACTGCGCCAGCGCATGGCGCTCAAGAAGAAGCACGCAGAAGAAGCTCACCAACTGCGCGAGCAACTGGCGGAACGGGCCAGCAAAGTGCAGTCACTGGAGACTTTGGCCGCCCAACGACGTGCGGAGATCGGCGAGGTTCAGGCCAAACTCAAGGACAGGATCGAAAAGGTCCAGTCATTGGAGCAGCTGGCCAAGCAACGACTCGACGCCTTGCAAGAGTCCCAAGACAAACTGCGCGGCCGCATCGAGAAAGTCGACGAACTCACCGCATCGCTCAACAAGACGCGGCAAAACCTCCAAGAACGGGCGCGCAAGGTCGAAAACCTTGAGCAGGCGGCTCTGCAGCGGCGTGAAGAATTGGCACAACTGCGCCGTCGCGAACAGCACCTGCAAAAACAGCTGAACAGCCTGCAGGATGCTCATGCACAGCAGGGCGCAGCCTTGCACAAGGCTGAACAAACCAGCCGCCAGCAGCAAAGCGCATTAAGCCAGCTCCGCGAGCAGCATAAAGCGCTGCAAGCCACGCAACGTGAAAGCCAACGCCGCGAAGCCATCACCACCCTGCTGCAACGCCGCGGCAGCATGTATCGCGCGCTCGACTTCGCCCAGGATGCGCTGCCCCCGCGGCGTTATTGCGGAATCAAGCTCAGCCTGCGCCAGCGCCGTGCGCTGCGCACTCAAACCCGCCAGCTGCTGGTCAGTGGGCTGTTTGATCTGCCCTGGTACCTGGACACCCAGCCCGACCTGATCGAAGCGGCCGCTCATCCGGTGTGGCACTGGTTGCTGGTCGGCTGGCGCGAAGGCCGTTCGCCACATTGGCTGTTCGACCCGCACTGGTACCTGCAGCAAAACCCCGATGTGGCCGCCAGCGACAGTAATCCGCTGCTGCATTACCTCATGGCGGGCCATCAGGAAGGCCGCGCGCCCAGCGCGCTGTTCAGCCCCGCCTGGTATGGCGCGCAGGGCCCGGCGCTCAAGCCCGGGCAATCGGCGCTGGAACACTATCTGCGCGAGGGACAGTTCCAGGGCCTGAGCCCCAATCGCTACTTCGACGGCGCCTGGTATCTGAACCACAACCCGGATGTAGCGGACGCCGGTCTGGGCGCACTGGACCACTATCTGAGCCTGGGCTGGCGCGAAGGCCGCGATCCCTCACCACTGCTGTGGAATGACTGGTATCTGGCCAGCAACCCGGATGTGCGCGAGGCGCAGATCAACCCGCTGCGTCATTTCGTCGAGCACGGCCAGTTCGAAGGCCGGGACCCCAATCCTGTGTGCGCAGCCGATCACTATTGGCGCCAGCTGGCTCGCGGCAAATCCGATGCCCCCGACCCTCTTGGCCACTACCTGCACAGCGGCTGGCAAGCAGGTCTGGACCCGTCCGCCTGGTTCGACACCGACTGGTATCTGGCCCGCAACCCGGATGTGCGCGAGGCAGGCGCCAACCCGCTGATGCATTTTTTGTATCACGGCCTGGATGAGGGGCGTGATCCGGGGCCGGCCTTCAATTCCAGCTGGTATCTCAACGAGTACCCCGATGTGGCAGAGAACGCGGTTTGTGCGTTCCGGCATTACCTCGAATACGGCCGCCAGGAAGGGCGTGCACCACGCGCCCCTGCACCACAGATCGAGCCGGCGCGTTGCCCCATCGCAATCAGCAGCCAGCCTGGCGAGCGCCATATCAACCCGGACTGGCCGCATGTGCTGGTCTGCGCACATGCGGCCCATGGTCAGTTGTTCGGCGGCGAGCGCAGCTTCATCGACATCCTCGCCCTGCTCGCCGAGCTGCCTTACAACGTGCATGTGGTGGTGCCCAGCGCCAACCCGGACTACCTCGCCCAGCTGGCCCCGCTAAGCTGCCACACCGCGCATATTCCTTATCGCTACTGGCGCCGTGGCGAAGCACCGCAGAGCGCCGCCATCGATGGCCTCAAGGCCTACATGATCCGGCACAAGATCGCGCTGGTTCATGTCAACACCATTGTCGTGCGCGAGCCGTTGATCGCGGCGCGTGAACTGGGCATACCGTGTGCCACACATGTGCGCGAAAGCGTGCACGACGACAGCTGGCTGAGCCGCATGGTGGGCCTGACGCCGGATCAGATCGTGGCCAAGGTCACCGCACAATCCGATTGCATCATTGCCAACTCGCGTCACAGCGCAGCCGAATTCGACAAGCCCGGCGCCACCTTCGTGGTGCCCAACACCTTCGACATGCAGGCCCTGGACCTGCCTAACCAGCGCGCCGCAGATGGCACGCTCAGCGTGGGCTTGATCAGCAGCAACATCGCCAAAAAAGGCCTGGAGGACTTCGCCCTGCTCGCCACCGCCTGCGCAGAGCATCTGCCACAGCTGCGTTTCAAGCTGATCGGCCCGGACAACGACGAAGTCGCCGCGCTGCGGGCGCGCCAGCAAGCGGGCGAACTGGGCAACAACCTGGAGTTTGTCGGTTACCAGGACTCACCGCAGGAAGCCCTGGCCCAGGTCAATGTGGTGATGAACCTGTCGCATTTTGCCGAGTCCTTCGGCCGCACGGTGGCCGAGGGACTGGCCGCCCGCCGTCCGGTCATCGTGTACGACCTGGGCGCGGCCAAGGATCTGGTTACCCCTGGCGAAAACGGCTGGGTGATTCGTCACGGCCACTGGCGCGATGCGATTGAGCCGCTGGAACAGCTGTGCACGACCGCGGGCCTGCTGGAGCGCATGGGTGAAGCCGGGCGCCAGGCCATGCAGACGCGCTACGGGCGCGAGGTCGGCGTACAGGCCCTGCAAACGGCCTACCAGCATCTGCAGCAAACCCATGAACCACCGGCCTGGCCTCGTGTTCTGCCGGCGCCGCGTTTCAATCCGCCGCAGACGCCCGCCCCCTTGCGTCTGGCATATTTCTGCTGGCATTTCCCGGTGCCATCAGAAACCTTTGTCCTCAACGAGTTGCGCGAGCTGGTCGCCGCCGGGGTCGATGTCACGGTGTTCTGCCGCCAGTCGCCGCATGCCGACTTCAAGCCTGATTTCGAGATCAGCTGGCAACGCGTGAGCAACCCGCAGGAGCTGGCCGAACAGTTGCGCGCTCATGCCCGCACTCTGGTGCACGCCCATTTCACCTACCCGACCGTGACCGACATGGTCTGGCCTGCCTGCGAGCAGGCCGATGTGCCGTTCACCTTCATTGCCCACGCGCAAGACATCTTCAAATACGACAATGATCGCCTCAACCGGGTCGGTGAAATCGCCCGCGCACCGCTGTGCAAAGCGGTTTTCACCCTGGGGCGTTTCCACCGCGACTTCCTGCTGGCCCGCGGCGTACCGGCCGAAAAACTGCACCTCAATCCCAACAGCATCGACACCACCCGCTTCCGCTATCGCCCGCCGCGCCAGCGCCCGCACGGCGAGCCGTTGCAAGTCTGCGCCATTCACCGTCTGACCGAGAAAAAAGGCCTGCACGACCTGATCCGCGCAGCCGACCTGCTGCGTGATGAGGCGGTGCAGATCAACATCTACGGCTATGGCGATGAAGAACCGCGCCTGCGCAACCTGATTGCCGAGCTGGGCCTGAACAACTGCCGTCTGCACGGCGCCTTGAATGGCTACGGCGAGATTGTAGATGTGCTGGATCAGCACGACCTGTTTGCCTGCCCTTCGGTGCGCACCGCCAGCGGCGACATGGACGGTATTCCCACGGTGCTGCTGGAATCCATGGCCACCGGCACCCCGGTGCTGACCACCCAGATCGCGAGCATTCCCGACCTGGTCCAGGACGGTGTAACCGGGCTGATGGTCAACGCCAATGATCCGCAGTCACTGGCCGACGGCATACGCCGCTTCGCCGGGCTCGACAGCGAGCAGATCCTCGGACTCAGCGTGAACGGCCGCAACGCGGTGTTGCGCCGGCATGACAACCGCAGACTGACCCGCAACCTGTTGCGCCAGTGGCGTGACGAGGTGATCGATATCGTCATCGTCAGCTGGAACAACGTGGCCGAGCTCGAGGCCATAGTGGCGCACCTGTTCGCGCACACCCGCAGCAACTTCCACCTGAGCATCTGCGACAACGCCAGCGAGCCCGATGTGGTGGCGTTCCTGTTCGACCTGCAGCGCAAGCGCGACAACGTCAGCGTGATCCATCGCGGCGACAATACCTTTGTTGGTCCCGGCACCAACAGCGCCGCCGACCAGGGCCGGGCGCCCTACGTGATCTATGTCTGCGGCAAGGAAGGCTTTGCCTTGGCCGACGGCTGGGAAAGCGACATGGCCGACTACATGGACGCCCACCCAGAGGTCGGCCTGGCCGGTTCAACTGGCTACAGCCCGACCTACCTGACCGGTGCGCAATTGCCAGATGGCATTGCCAAATTTGCCGATTTCCGCAATCAGGATTTCGCCAAACAGCATCCTGAACGCATCTTCAAGCACGTCCAGGGTGGGCTGTTCATCATGCGCCGGGCCATGTACGACGAGATCGGCGGCTTCAGTGAACAGGTACCGCACAGCTATACCGACGTGGAGTACAGCTACTACGCGGAAAGCCGCGGCTGGAAGCTGGGTCAGATCGACAGCGTGCTGGCGCTGTTTAACAAAACCGTGCCCAACATCTGGTCGCGGGTTGATGAACACATCAAAGTCATACATCCGCCGCGCCTGGATGACCTACCGCGCCTGCATGCCATCAGCCAACGCGAGATTCATTTCTGCAACATCTGCGAATGGTCCGCACCGCGCCATCTCAACCCGGATTACCACAGCTGCCCGAGTTGCGGTGCACAGCCGGCGCACCGCAGCCTGTACCGCTATCTGGCGGAAGGCCTGCTCACCTACCGCCGCCTGCCGGCGCTGTGGATCAACCCGCACCCCTGTCTGGACGCGTTCTGGAGCAAATCGTTTCAGGGCCGGCGCCTGAATCACGGCGAGATCACCAGCGAACTGGATCAGAAAGGCCAGCTGAACACCGCAACGGATGCACTGTCGCTCGTGGTGATCCAGGACTGCGCGGTACTCGACCATCCGTCGGCTTGCGCCGAACTGGCCCGAGTCCTGAGCCCGCAGGGCGAGCTGGTGCTGATACTTGGCGAGCATGGCAATGCTCTGGCGCACTGGTCACAACAGCTCGGTGCACATGGTCTGACACAAACCGACGAGGCCCTCTACGCCAGCGAAACGGTGTGCTACGACACCCGTCGCATGCTGGTTTTTCGTGCCGACACCACCACGCACTAAATGAACGATCTGACCCCCTGCCCCAATCTCATCATCATGGGCGCTCAGAAGTCCGGCACCACCAGCCTGCATGAGTACTTGAAGGTGCATCCGGACATTTTCATGTCCAGCCCGATCAAGGAGCCCGGCCTGTTCCTGGGTGAGGAGCGCGCTCGTACATTCTGGAACACAGCCGGGCAGCCCATCGCCTCGCTGCACGAACTGCTGCACGAACGCATGCTGCAGGGCTATCAGGGTGAGCGCTGGTTCGGTGATGGCTCCACCCATTACACCATCGGACAACGCAGCCGCGCGTGGGACATTCCGCAGCGCATGCAGGCCGCCAACCCGGACATGCGCTTCATCTACATATTGCGCAACCCGGTCGAACGCATACTCTCCAACTATCATCACAGCCGCTCAAAGGGCCGTTGCCAAGGCACCCTCACGGACTTTTTGGCAAGCAAAGAAGGGCCGGGGTCAATATTGACCAGCCGCTATTGGTATCAGCTTGAGGCCTATCTAGAGCTATTCCCCGCAAACCAATTTCATGTTGTGGTTTTTGAGGAGTTCATACGACAACCCCATCACCACATGCACCAAGTCTGGGATTTCCTCGAGCTGTCTCCACCACAGACGCCACCAAACTTTGCCACACACAACGCTGGCTCAGCTGCCCGCACCAAAGTCTCAGAGTCAGACGATGACCTCAGCCGCATACTCGGTGTGCTACGCAAAGATGTGGAAAATCTGCAACGCTGGCTCGGTCGTGACATTCCGGACTGGTCGAACCTATCCTTCGCGACGGCCCGAAACTGACGGCCAAACGCCTCTCCTTAAAAGGTCGACTCAAGGCGAGTACAGACATCCGGAAAGGACACAGCGGGCAAGCGGCTATGCGGGTTCAGGTGACCAAACATCTGCTGAGCTGCGGCTCCATGCAACCGAACCTGGGTACCGGGCGCGCCATCCATTCGTGCCAGCATGTCGCCGGTCAGCACCACTTGCAGACCTAGCATGGCCATGATTTGTTTGGTTTCTGTGACTTTTCGAATCGTTGCTGGATTGCGCTCGAACAAGTGCTCAACCGCGGTGCGATCGAGCACCTCCCAGATACGGGACGACACCGGGTCAAGCATATAGCTGCGTAAGTGTTCCCAGTGCTGATCGATGAGCACGCGCATCTTCGAGCCCACACTGAGCTGGCTGAGATTTTGCTCACCAACGGTCTTGAAAGGATGCGCCGGCAATTCAAGCTGCCGCGCAACAGGAAGATCCTTAAAGCGTCGCGGCCAGGTGAATTTGTAAAACGGAAGCTCGCAAAGTCGGGGGTTGATCTCCGCCATCAACTCGAAGTGCAAACGGTCCTCGACCCGATCCTTGTAGTCAAAGTTCTGCGCCCGGCATGCCGCGCGGTAATCCAGCAACGGATAAATTTTGACCTGATTGAACAAATTGTTCTGCAGCACCCCGTTCCACAGGGGTAAGCGGTAACGCAGGAAAAAGACATCCGTAACGTCATTCAAACCCGCGCCCTGGCGATGGAACTCCAGGGCGCGATTCTGCAAATCTCGGCGCTGAAAATCGCGCACTTCGGATCGCTCAATCCCCAGTGGGTCAGTGGTTTGATGATAGTCTGCAAAAAGGGTTTCAAGCTCAGCAATAGACTGCAATTCCACATTCATATGGGGTTTACAGTGCCTGCGATAGAGCTCGCCTGCCGACCCTGAAACGACAAAGCGCGACATCTGGGCAGCCCCAGTCAGGCCATCACTGGGACAGATGGTGGCCTCGTATCGGAACATGCTGCTGCGCAGTTCAGTGAAGATCTGCTGTGGATTCAGTTGCTTTGGACTGGGTGTAATTTCCACATGATCCATTCCCAGTTGCCGCGCGACTTCTCGTCCGACCTGAATTTCATGGCCATTCTCCGGGCCACGGGTCTGCATACGCTCAACGCGGCCCGCCAGTCGCGAACCACATACGATGGCAGCGGCCAGACGAGAATCCAGGCCTCCCGTGATATCCATAGAGAAAGGCGGGAGATCCAGGCGTTCAAGAGCATCCGCCTGAGCCACCAAACGCTGTGCGATCTCGCTGGGGCGCGCTTCGTCCAAGTGCTCAGGGGCCTGCCAGATTTCTCGCTCGGTAAAGCGCGGAGTCACATCACCGCGATCGCCACTCCAGGCCAATGTCCAATGCGGCGGCAGCAGCTTGATACCATCCCATACGCTGTCTTCGCCCATAACATTGGCCTGCCCGGTAAGCCAAGCTAAGTTCTGAAGATTCAGATCCAACCGTCGAGCTGTGACGCTAGAGATCAACATCTGCCTTGGCGATATGGCGAGATATTCCTCGTTCGCAGCGTAAAACAGTGGCGTCATTCCGGTGAAATCACCGAGCGCCTTGCCGCCGTCACGGCCATGCCTCAGAGCAGCCCACGTGCCGCTCATGGTATCGATCAATTGCTCATCACTTTTCCACTGTTGCAACATCATCTCCGCCCGAGATGCTTCCGGCTCGAATGATCCGCAATATGGAAAGCCATCAAAGCTCAGTAGAGCCTCCGGCGATCGCCAAACATAATCTGAAACGCGCCGGGCTGTGGATATCAGAGAGAAACTCACAAATAGCGTTAAAGACTCATCCCAACGCTCGACATGAATATCTGACGGGTAAAAAGTAAGACTGTCACGACCAATAGCCTCCACGCGCTTTATTGCCAACTCGTAGGACGACCAGTTTGACGATTTTATGAAAATAAATTTATTCAAAATAAAATTTAAATAACTATTAACAACGCGAAATTAAATTAACCGGCAACGCTGAATCACAACACCAATCTGGCAGCTCGAAGCACACAAGCCTTGCCCGCGAAGTGTATAATTTGAGGGATTTGTAGCCGCCGGAGCTCGCCAGCCCCGGTGACACAGCCCGACCGTTTCGCATAACACCATGCCAGAAAAACCCAATATATATTTTTACAATAAACCAATAATTCAAAAAAACGAATTTTTGGATGTCAAAAAACTCATGCTCAAAACTGGCGGCAACACGGGCAATATGTTTTTTATGAGGTCGCTAGAAAGGCAACTCGACTTCAACCAAAGCGGAAACGGCTCTCTGCTAAACCCAAAACAAGTTGGCGATCAGTTTGACAGCATAGCGATCTGCGCCGCAAATTGGTTGTCCTCATCCAATAAAAACCTCGGCGATCTGGCCAGAAAAATTGAGGACAGCAAACTGCCTTGCCTGGTTGCAGGTTTGGGTGCCCAATCGCTCGACACCACATCCCGTCCCAAGCTGCCGGAAGGCAGCATCCGTTTCCTCAAAGTTGTCTCTGAGAGAAGTCACAGCATCGGTGTTCGGGGGGAATTCACTGCTGAGGTCATCGCAGCGCACGGGATACACAACGTTCAAGTAGTCGGATGCCCATCGTATTTCTGGACTCTGAACAATACGCGCACGCGTAAAACACTCCCTGCACCTGGCAACAGCGCTCACCTCAGACTGGCCATACACGCCAACCGCAAGCGGGTAATCAAACGCGCCGACATGGACGCCAAATTGCGCGTTGAGCGCCAGCTATACGACGAAGTACTGCAGCGCCCAGGCAGCTTTTTTGTCGCGCAAACAGAACGCCCGGAGTGTGCACTTGGCCTCGCTCCAAGCACGGAAAATCTGGAAAAGCTGGAGCTGACTGAGCTGGAGGAATACCTCGACGCCAAACGTAGCCCCGCATGGCAGGACAAGTTCAGGGTTTTTCACGACATCGAAGACTGGATCGCTGCGCTGCGCAGCGTCGACGGTGTCATTGGGACACGTCTGCACGGTTGCCTGGTCGGCATCGCCGCCGGCACGCCCTCAATGCTCATCACAATCGATTCACGCACTGAGGAAATGGCCAAACTGTTCAGTTTGCCTCACCTTCCCGTCGCGTCCATGGAGACACCGCTGAACCTGGAAAAAACCTTCGCTGAAACTGACTTTGACACCGCGATTGAAAAATACCCGCTTCACTTCGAGAAATATCGGAGTTTTTTAACTGACAACAAACTCCCGACACGGCTGAACTGAATAGGCGATCCGGGTGTATGTCGCACAGCTTCCGCTTACGCAGGCGTTGTGTAAGCTTGCAAACTGTCTATCCCAATGCTTGTCGTAGCGACCTACTGAACGCACGCACAGGCGCAACCCCTATGCTCCATGTCGCTTAGATCTTTCATTACACAAGCATTCACACCAAATCGCTCGAGTAGGGTGAATCAGGCACTGGACTTCATCGTCAGCGGCGTGCCCCGCAGCGGGACCAGCGCGTTCGCCCGCAGTCTCAATCTTCACCCGAAGTTGTTCTGCGGCATCGAGTGCTTTCCGATCACCTACGACTACGCCGGCTTCGCCGCGCCGCAAAGTTTTCTGGCGCTGGCCGATGCTGACACGCGCACACGGGCGCAGGACAACTCGCTCGAAGCGCTCAACAACAAGCTGGCCACGAGCCGTCCACCTGTGCTGTATGGCAACAAGTTGCCGCGCTATTACTTCTGCCTGTGGCGGCTGCAGCGCGAGAACATGCAGCCTCAGATTCTGCACCTGTATCGCGACCCAATCGCCACCGCGCAGTCCTGGGATCGACGCGCAGCCAATCCCAAGGACAGCCTGTGGCAGCGCGGCCAGATCGGCCTGTTTGCGGTAGCGGAATGCTTTATTGCTTTGCTGCGCCTGGCGCAGCTGGACCAGCCGATCTGCCTGATCAGTCACACGCGCTATTTTTCCACTGACCCGAACGACTACGCCCGGGTTCTTAAGGTCCTTGGCGTGCGCCCGGACAAAACCGCGGCGGGCGCCTTTCGTGCCGAGTACTTCCAGCACAAAGCGATGGCCAAGCAGACGCCTCCAGATTGGGCCGCAGACATTGATGTGGCGGGGCTGAGCGCCTGGCTCAACGAGCTTGCCGCCGCGCCACAGACGCATCTTTCTGACCCGGCGATAGCACAGGCTCTGGCTCAACGCTGGACGGATGCCATGCCGCATATCACCCGCCACCTGGTGCAGGCCGCGGCAACCAACACCGATGTGCGCGCTTACGCGGACAACTGGCTCAACATCCTCAAGCATCATCTGAACAAGGATTGTCCGGCGACCTACAGCGCGCTCACGCCCATGCTGGACGCACTCAGCGAAGCCGCCCACACCCATGGCTGAGTTCAATCACGGCATCCTCGACGAAATCCGCGACAACACGCTGGTAGGCTGGGCGTCTTATGGTCCCGAGGACCGGCGGTCACCACAGCTCGAACTGCTCATCGACGGCCAGCCGGTCGCGCAGTGTGAAGGCACGCTCAACCGCCCCGGCGTCAAACAACGCGGCCTGCATCCCAGCGGGTGCTGCGGCTTCAATTTCTCGCTCGACCTGATCCCCGAAACGCTGCGCAACGAAACCCAGATCGTCAGCGTGCGCCTGATTCAGCCCGGACAGGCGCCGATCGAACTGCGCAACAGTCCCAAAGCCCTGGTTTGGAATACCCACTACGACATTCCGGCGGTCAAAAAGCTGTTCTTCATGCACATCGCCAAAGCGGCTGGGACCAGCGCCAATCACATGATGGCCGGGCTGTACTCACCGCTGAGTGGCATCACCCATATCGAAACCCAGTTCAGGGACTGGCCGAGCGGGCATGCGCGCCAGTTCGACTTCGTATCCGGGCATATCGAAGCACCGGTGGCCAGCAAGCTGGGCTTGAAGAACCACGTCTGGGTCACCCTGTTCCGCAAACCCAAACCGCATCTGTTTTCACACATCAACTGGTTGCGCCATATCGGCTCGGACCCGGACAGCGAATTCCACAAAGCCCATTCCGGCAAAGTACGCGAACTGGCACTACGGCTGGCTGCGGTCGAGCCGGGTGACAACGCGGCGCTGAGCGCCGCCCTGGATGACCAGGACCCAACCGTACGCACCCTGTTCGACAATCGTCAGACCCGCTATCTGCTGCCGCGCAACACCAGCCATGTGGATGACAGCAGCATGGCCCGAGCATTCAAGCAGCTGGACGCCTTCGATCTGGTCGGTGCGGTTGAGCAGATCGAGGTGTTTAACCAAGAGCTGAAAACGCTGCTGAACACCCAGGAAAGCACCGCACTGCCCAGCCTGAACCGGGCACCGAGCGAAAACCCGCTGCGCCTGGAAGACTTCGATGAGGAACTGATACTGCCGTTCATCCGCCACGATCGAGAGATCTACAAGGATGTTTTGCGCCGAGTCCGTCAGCGGCGCGGCCTGCAGGACACCGGCAAGAAGCACGAACTGGCCCGCCAGCCCAAACCACATGCCTATCTGCTGCCGCAACTTCAGCCGGTAGATACCGCCACACACCCCAGTCGGCAACCCTGCTCAACGCTCACCCCCGCAACCGGCACGGCGCAGAAAACACTCATCGTGCTGGGTGTTTCACGCGGCGGCACCTCCATGGTTGCCGGCCTGCTCAGCCTGCTCGGCGTCAGCATGGGCGAAACCTTGTCGGCTGGCAGCCACGAAGACCCGGCTTTTCATACCCGCGATGTCGCCGCGCTGCGCAAGCTTGTCGACCAGCGCAATGCTCAGCACGATCTGTGGGGCTGGAAGTATCCGCACACGCTGGACTACCTGGGCAAAATTCACGGGCAACTGCGCAACCCTCATTTCGTGGTGATCTACCGGGATGCCATGAGCGTGGCGCAAGCCTTTCAGCGCGCCGACGGCACCGATCTGAAAATCGCCCTGAAAGATGCGCAGCGGCGATACGACAAGCTGACCCGCTTCTGCCTCGATTGCGAGGACCCGTTGATGACCATCTCCTACGAGAAAGCCATCAACAACCCCAACGCCCTGCTGCGTGAACTGGCACGCTTCTGCGGTGTGAGCATGAGCCTGGAACTCAAAGCGCGCTGCCTGCAGTTCATCGAGCCCGGCCGCTATGTGGCCCTGCAATCTGCTGGATCCAAAGCATGATCCGCAGCTGGCGTCGACCTCAGCTCAGTGTGGTTGTGGTCATACACAATATGGCCCGTGAAGCGCCGCGCACGCTGTATTCACTGTCGACCCGTTATCAGCGCGGGGTGCAGGCGCACGACTACGAGGTGATTGTGGTCGACAGCGGTTCCACACCGGCATTTCCGGCCAACCAGTTGCAGGACCTTGCCGGCCAGTTTCGGCTGCTGCGAGTCAGCCCGGATGCGCCAACCCCATGTCAGGCCATGAACACCGGCATTCGGGCCGCGCGCGGACGCTACGTGGCCTGCGCCATCGACGGCGCGCGTATTCTTTCGCCCGGCATTGTGAACGCCACGCTGAAGCTGCTCGCAGCCATGCCCAATGCGCTGGTTTGCACGCTGGGCATGCATCTGGGGCCCAAACTGCAAACGCTGTCGATCAGCGAGGGCTACAACCAGGGCGTTGAAGACCAGATGCTGGATGACACCGACTGGATGCAGGATGGTTATCGCCTGTTCGACATCGCGGTCCCGGCCGGCTCATCACGCGGCGGCTTCCTGCAACCGATCAACGAGAGCAATTTCTTCACCCTGGCGCGCGAGCGCCTGCTGCAACTGGGCGGATTCGACGAACGCTTTCGATGCTCCGGTGGCGGCCTCGTCAACCTGGACATGCACAACCGCATGCTGGAACAAGCGGATATCGAACCTGTGATGCTGCTGGGCGAAGCCACTTTTCATCAGTTTCACGGCGGCGTTTCAACTAATGTACCCGCCGCCCGCCATCCGCTGGCCGAATACAAGGCCGAATACCGCCAGCTGCGCGGTCACGACTATGCGCCGGTGCAGCGCGAGATGAGCTACTTCGGACGTGTTACGCCGGCCTCACGGCGCTTTCTCGATTGCTCTAACGCGCCCTAAGCCCGAACACTTCATCAACGTAACCAGCCCGCAACCAGTTGCGGTTGCGCTGTAACGGCACGAAATCGGTGTGTGCCTCAACCATGGCCCGCACCGCGGCACGTTCGCCTTGCACCGGGTCGGGACGCGGCGCCTCCTGATTGAGGCTGAAGAAGTAGTCCGCGCAGCCAGCCATGCCTTCAAGATAGCGCTGGGTCGCATCACGCGCGATCTCCGGCATGGAGTCGATGTTGAGCACGGCATCGTAACCCTGTTGCAAGGTCGGCTCGTAGGCCCAGGGTGGCAGCACTTCCAGCGCCGGACCAGCCGGCTCGCCCAGCAACCGAACCTTGTCGGCCCCAACACTGGCCATCAGAAAATAGCCTTGCGCCACATTGATCTCGGGCAGATCAAAAATGCTGTATCGCGCCATGCCCAGATGAGCAGCCAGATAGGCCGTGTGGCCGATGCCCGCACCGATTTCGGCTACGCGCAGCTGCGCAACCTCGCGTCGTGCGTGCAGGGCGAAGAACCGACGCAGCTGATCCAGCGCATAGGCCGGCATCAGACTGCGCAGATGACACGGCGCGTGCTGCGGAGCGAGCACGAACATGCCGTCAAACAGCGCTGGCAACGTCACCGGCATACCCAGGGCACG